>JAUWSB010000159.1 GCA_030610255.1 Bacteroidota bacterium | reverse complement strand
TACCAGTCCGTAAATATAAATCTGTTTTTATTGTTTATTTGACATATTATACAGATATTTGCATCTTAACAATATGTTATCTTTATCTCATTTCATACAAAGATTATTTAATTCTTTTTATAAGTTCACTTATTGCCCCAATATTACCATTTGAATTTTTTAAAAAAACAATAAATCACCGAAATATCAGTTTATTATTTTCAGACATAAACAAAATTTTATTAGGATGAGAATTTTGAAAAAACATTTATATGCTTTAATATTGATTTTATTCTTCAGTAATTCCTATTCGCAGGGGATTGGTATCGGACAATGGCGCGATCAACTTCCATACAACAAATGTATCGGCGTTGCCGAAGCCGGAGATATAATTTACTGTGCTACACCTTACAGCCTGTTTTATTACAACAAAGATGACAACAGTATAGAAAGATTAAATAAAATTAACGGATTATCCGACATAGGTGTAAGTTCAATAAAATATAACAACGACTACAAAACATTGGTTATAGC
Source organism: Bacteroidota bacterium (assembly GCA_030610255.1). GTDB lineage: Bacteria > Bacteroidota > Bacteroidia > Bacteroidales > JADFUO01 > JADFUO01. The sequence goes on along the minus strand of JAUWSB010000159.1, from coordinate 4,993 downwards.
ATATAGTAATACCAATATTGACCTGATAAAAGGAAATAGCATAATTAATATTTCCGATATAAAAAGAAAGCAAATTCTTGGTAAAAAAACTATCAACAATATCATGTTTATTGATAATCTGGCATATCTTTCGTGTGGGTTTGGAATAGTTGTTCTTGATATTGATAAGGAAGAAATTCATGATACTTATTATATCGGTCCTGACGGTACTTATATTGATGTATTGGATATGACCCTTAATGATACTTCATTTTTTGCTGCAACAGAAAGCGGAATTTATGAAGCTTCAATTGATAATCCTAATTTGGCAAATTTTGCAGCATGGACAAAACTTAATTCAATTCCGTTACCTGATGCCAAATACAGCCTGATCCAATTTTTTAGCGGTAAAGTTCTTGCCAATTATTCAAGTACAATTTATAATGGTGATACAATTTATGTTTATGATGGCAGCTCATGGACGTATTTTGATTCTACACATTTTTCCAATACACACAGTATATTATCATTGTATAATCAATTGGTAATTACAAATAATGGAAGCATTGACCTGTTTGATGCTGATTTTAATAAAACAATACATGTTTATTATCCAAGCCAGATTGTTTTATCGCCTTTATATGCAATTATTGATAGAGATGGGATAATATGGTCGGCTGACAGATTAAAGGGATTGATAAAAATAACAGGTGAATGGGAAGGGACAAAGATATTACTTAACGGACCGGTTTCAAAAAATGTATTTGCAATGAATGTTGCCGGAAATAATTTATGGGCAGTGCCGGGTGGTTATAAAAGCAGTTGGGCACCTACATATTTTAATGGCTCTATTTATTCATTTATTGAAGATAATTGGTTTTCATATTATGATGAAAATACACCTGCTTTTGATTCAATCAAAGATGTTGTTTGTGTAACAATAAATCCATGGAATCATAAAAATGTATATGCAGGGACATGGCAAACCGGATTACTTGAATTTAATAATAGTGAAATAGTAAATATTTATACTGATAAAAACAGTACATTGCAAAGATGGGAGTCTGACCCTGAAAGAATTCTTGTAGGAGGGATTTGTTTTGATGATAATGGTAATTTATGGGTTGCTAATTCAGGGGCTAACAATATACTATCGGTAAAAACGAACGAAGGGATATGGAAATCATTTAATTTAGGGTCAACTGCAAGTGGGGTTGATATTAGTAAAATGATTATAGATTCATATAATCAAAAATGGATATTAAAAAGAAAAACTTCCGACAGTAAATATTTTATTTACGTATTCAATGATAATAACACTATTTCCAATACTACGGATGATGAAGTAAAAATGCTGAGTGGGGACGTTGGTGAAGGTAATATTCCGGGTAATATGGTTTTCAGCATAGCTCTGGACCTTGACAGTGAAGTTTGGATTGGAACAGATGAAGGTATTGCAGTATTTTATTCTCCAGATAATATTTTTTCAGGAGGTAATTTTGATGCTCAACGAATACTTGTCCAACAAGATGGATACTGGCAATATCTTCTTGAAACAGAAACTGTCACAGCTATTGCAATAGATGGTTCAAATAAAAAATGGATAGGAACAGATAATGCCGGAGTATTTCTTTTATCTGAGGATGGCACGGAACAAATTCATCATTTTACCGAAGAATACAGCCCGTTGTTTTCTAATTCTATTTCAAGTATAGTTATTAATGATGACGGAGAAGTGTTTTTCGGGACTGCAAACGGTATAATTTCATTTAAAGGAACTGCCACTCCCGGTGGTGTAACTTATGATGATGTTTATGCTTACCCGAATCCCGTGAGAGAAGGTTATACGGGAACTATCGCAATTAAGGGTCTTGTTAGAGATGCTGACATAAAAATTACTGACATTAGCGGAACACTTATTTACGAAACAAAAGCCGAAGGCGGACAAGCAGTTTGGGATGGCAGAAACTTCAATGGAAGAAGAGCACGTACAGGTGTTTATCTCGTTTTTGCAAGTAATGAAGATGGCTCTGAAACACTTGTAACAAAAATATTGTTTATAAATTAATTTAATTTCACGCAAAGTTCGCAAAGGATAGAAAAGAAGCAATAAGCTATTAATCATCTCTTTGCGATTGGTCTTAGCGTGCTTTGCGTGAAATAATTATTAGAAATTCAATCTAATAACATAACTGATTAGTTACTAAGTTTTTAATCGGGAACAAGTCATGTTGTTTAAAACAAGAGGCATTGTTTTTCACCAGATAAAATACTCCGAAAGCAGTGTTATTGCTAAAATATATACCGAAATTTTTGGCATTCAGTCTTATCTTATAAAAGGCGTAAGAAATAAAAAATCAAAAATCAAGTCGGCTCTTTTGCAGCACCTTTCATTAGTTGACCTTGTGGTTTATCACAAAGAAAAAAGTAATATTCAGTATATTAAAGAAATAAGAAGTGCATACCAGTTTACCTCCATACCTTTTGATATTAGGAAAAGCTCAATAGCGGTTTTTATCAACGAAGTTCTTTATAAATCAATCCATGAAGAAGAAGCCAATCAAAACTTATTTGATTATCTTTTCAATTCAATTAAATTACTGGACATGACAACCAAAAGGTTTGTTGATTTTCATTTGTTATTTACTATCGGGTTAATGAAATATTTAGGGTTTTTTCCAAGAGGAAATTTTTCGGATAAAAAAACAGTTTTTGATTTGCAGGAAGGGTTTTTTCAAAACCCCATTCCAAATCATTCAAATTATTTAAAAAAACCATTAAGTGAAATATTTTACAATTTGTTAAATACGCCAATTGAACACGTGGACTCGGTTAAAATATCAAATTCTCAGCGTAATGAGTTGTTGAATAAAATTATTGAATATTACAGATTGCATCTTCCAGCATTTAAAGATATTAAATCGCCGGATGTACTAAAAGAAGTATTGAGTTAATCTTTATGGTTCAATGCTATTGGGGGGAATTGAGGGAGATATTCATTCCATTCTTTCACTCATCAGGTAATTTTCCCATAATGCACCTATGTCAGCTCGTACATCAGGCATATTAAATACAAAAAGAACATGTAAAATTTGTAGTTGAATACAAAAAAAGCATGTAAAATTTGTAATTAAATCCCCAAAAAACAATTGAATTAAAACAATTTTTCAAAATATTTCCTAAGCTTATTTTTTACTTCCTGAATATTTTGTTTTTCTCCAAGCTCCTTTTCCATTGAAGTAACCGCCTTATCAGTAAATCCACATGGATTTATTAAATCATAATATTTTAAATTTGTATTAATATTAAAAGCAAAGCCATGCATTGTTATCCACCTGCTTATTCTTACACCAATTGAACAAATTTTCCTTACCTTTTTGTTATGCGAAGTATCAAGCCATACGCCGGTTGTTCCTTTTAAGCGTTCAGCATTTATATTGTATTCGCCCAATGTTAGGATAATAACTTCTTCAAGTTTATAAATATATTGTTTAATGCCGATTGAAAAATATTCAAGGTCAAGTATAGGATAACCGACAATTTGTCCCGGCCCATGAAAAGTAATATCTCCTCCTCTGTTGATTTTATGGTATGAAATATTTTCTTTTTCCAGAGTTTTTTTATTGATGAGCAAATTATTTTCCGACCCGCTTTTACCGAGTGTAAAAACAGGAGGATGTTCGCAAAAAAGCAGATAATTTTTTGTTTCTTTTTGTAGAGATAAAGGAAGGATAATATTATTTTTTTTTATATCAACATTTTTATTGAATAAAATTTCCTGATAACCCCATGCTTTTTTGTAATCAATTAATCCAAGATCTTTAAAAGTTATCATTTTGATTTCCTGAAATTTTGAATTTGTTATTTGTTCATTATTCATTTTATTTGAATTCAGCCGACATTATGGACAGACAAATAAATTCTTACTCAATGCCCCGCGCCCTATGCCCCATGCAATTATACATGTTTTTCAGCATGATAAGATGACCTGACCAAAGGGCTGCTTTCAACAAATTTAAATCCCTTTTGTAAGCCGGTTTGTTTATATTTTTCAAATGTTTCGGGAGTGACAAATTCAACAACGGGCAAATGATTACTTGTAGGTTGCAAATATTGTCCTATTGTAAAAACTTTGCAGCCGGCTTTTAACAGGTCATCCATTGTTTGATATACTTCATCTTCTGTTTCCCCAAACCCTGCCATAATACCTGATTTAGATGTAATACCCGAGTTTGAAATAAATTTTATTACTTCAAGGCTTCTTCTGTAATTTGCTACGCTTCTTATTTCAGGAGTAATTCTTTCAATGGTTTCAAGGTTATGAGAAATTACTTCCGGTCTGGCATCAATCACTTTTTTAATGTGCTCAACTTTCCCTAGAAAATCAGGGATAAGTGCTTCAATAGTAGTATTTAGACTAACTTTTTTAATTGCTTTAATGGTTTCTGCCCAAATTCCCGAACCCCCATCCGGCAGATCATCTCTATCAACAGAAGTTAAAACACAATGTTTTAATTTCATTAATTTGACCGATTCTGCAACACGATTCGGTTCGTCCCAATCTGCAGGTTCGGGTTTCCCGGTTTTAACAGCACAAAATTTACATGAACGTGTGCAAATATCTCCAAGAATCATCAGGGTTGCAGTTCCGAGACCCCAGCATTCATGTATGTTCGGACAATTACCATTTGTGCAAATTGTATGAAGTTTGTGTTTGTTTACAATTTCTTTTACCTGTAAATAACTTTTACCTTGTGGTATTTTGGTTTTCAGCCAATCGGGCTTTTGTCGCTTGTTTTGAGTATTTTTGATTTTTGGCATTATTTTATATTCAATGTTTTGATATTATAGAAATGGAATGTTTATTAAAAAACTAAATTTAAAAAATTCTATATTTGCAAAAATAATTAAATTATGAGTTTAGAATTGAGCGAACAAGAAATTATCAGAAGAAATTCGTTAAAGGAATTGTATAAATTAGGAATAAACCCTTATCCTCCTGAAACAATTGAAG
>JAUWSB010000208.1 GCA_030610255.1 Bacteroidota bacterium | reverse complement strand
TTTTTTTAGCTTAGGTATATCAAGTAAGAAAATTATTTTTCCTTCAATGGCAATCAATTTATCTTTTTTAAATTCTGAAAGCAACCTTATAACAGTTTCGGTAGCTGTTCCAATAAGACTTGACAGTTCCTCTCTTGACAAACTATTAATTTGATGTGTGTATTGATTCTGTAAATCAACATCGGGTTTGAATTTATTGTTAAGATATAAAAGCGATTCAGCTAATCTTTCTCTAACAGGCTTTAGAGCAAGTGAACCCATTTTATAATCTGATTCTTCTAATAAATGGCTCAAAAACGTCATTAAAGAATGTGCCATCTTGGGATATTTGATAATAAATTTTAGAAATGTGTCCTTATTTAAATAACAAACAATAGAATCTTCGATAGCTGTAGATGAAGAAGCATAATTTCTTCCACCAATTAAAGCTCTTACTCCAATTAAATCACCTACCATCACAATCCTGACAATATGTTCTTTTCCGTCTATTCCAATTTTAGTTATCTTAATTTTTCCTTTATTCAAACAATAAATTCCTGTTGGTTTACTACCTTCATAAAATATATTTTGCCCCTTTTTATACAGGGTACAAACTTTTTTTTCATTCAACTCAATAATGTCTTCATTTACAAGATGTACAAAACATGATTTGGTTCTTGTTAAACAATCATCACATTCAGGTTTTTTAAACATATTTTCGATTATCTGGAGTTTATTTATTAACTACTTAACAAATAAGTAAAATTAATATAATTCTATTAGTATTTTAATAAACTTGTATAATTTTCAGTCAGATTACAAAAATTTATAATTATTCTAACTTTAATTAAATGCTAAATTAATAAAAATTATAATTTTACAAACTATTTTAAATCATAATTTAATAAAAATAATAAGCCTCGAAAATTGAAAAAAGCTGAAGATAAATATACAGTAAGAGTTTATGTTAAAGGGCTTGTTCAGGGAGTTGGATTCCGTCCGTTTATATATCGTCTTGCTAAAAAATATGACCTGAAAGGCTGGGTTGAAAACAGGAATGACGGAGTTGTGATTGAAGTTAAGGGAAATAAAAAGTTTGTTGAAAAATTTATTTCTTTAATAAAAACACAAGCACCTGTTGCATCAAATATTGTTAGGATTTTTTCAAAAGAAATTAAACCCGAAAATTTTTCTGATTTCAGGATCATTAAAAGTAAAAATACTTCTAATGAGATAACTGATATCAGCCCTGATATTGCGATTTGTGATGAATGCCTGAAAGATATGAAAACTCAGAAAAACAGGATAAACTACCCGTTCATAAATTGTACAAATTGCGGTCCGAGGTTTACAATTATCAAAGACCTGCCTTATGACAGGGAAAAAACCACTATGTCACCTTTTATTATGTGCGAATCCTGTGCTGCTGAATATAAAGATATTTTAGACCGTCGTTTTCATGCACAACCTGTTGCCTGTTCGGTTTGTGGCCCTGAATATGAACTTATTTACAAAGGAAAAGCAATTAATGATTTGCAAAAAATACTTAAAATTGTTTGTGAATTAATTGAAGCAGGTAAAATTATTACTATTAAAGGGCTTGGCGGTTTTCATATAGCTTGCGATGCACAAAACGAAAAAGCTGTAAAACGTCTGAGAAAAGCAAAAAATCGTGATGGGAAACCATTTGCTGTTATGTTCTCTGATATTGAAAATCTTAAAAATTATGCAATTGTAGAGGATTTGCATGCTTCTTTGCTACAATCATGGAGACGACCGATATTGTTATTAAACGAAAAGAAAAGGCTTGCACCTGATGTCAATGTCGGATTTGACACTATTGGTGTGATGCTTCCGTATATGCCATTTCATTATTTGCTTTTTGAAAAATTAAATATTCCTGTAATTGTTTTAACAAGTGGAAATATTTCTGATGAGCCGATAATTATTGAAAATAAAGAAGCAAAAAAACAATTGTCAGGTATTTCGGATGCTTTGTTGATTTATAACAGGGAGATTTATAATCGTACTGATGATTCGGTTGAAATGGTAATTAATAATAAAGAGCGGGTAATCAGGCGATCACGTGGATTTGTTCCCACACCCGTTGAATTAAAAATAAATGTTGACGGCATTCTTGCTACAGGTGCCGAGCTTGTTAATTGCTTTTGCATCGGAAAAGGCAAACAGGCAATTATAAGTCAACATATCGGTGATTTAAAAAATATTGAAACTCTTGAATTTTATACAGAAACAATTGAGCAGTTTAAAAAAATATTCAGGGTAAAACCAACACTGATTGCATGCGATAAACACCCTGATTATCTATCAACAAAATATGCAAACGACTTAGAATTACCAAAGATTCAAATTCAACATCATCATGCACATATCGCTTCATGTATGGCTGAGCATGGTCTTGATGAAAAGGTGATTGGTGTGACTTTTGACGGTGTGGGACTTGGGGATGATAATAAAATTTGGGGTGGAGAATTTTTTGTTTGCGACTTAAATGCTTATAACCGTATAACTCATTTTGATTATATTCCGATGCCGGGGGGAGATAAGGCAACAAAAAATCCATGGCGAATGGCTGTTTCGTTTTTATATAAATTTTTCGGGAAGGATTTTTTAAATTTTAATCTTCCGTTTTTAAAAGATATAAATAAAAAAGATATTGATTTATTGTTTTATGCTATTGATAAAAATATAAATTGCCCCTTGACTTCCAGTGCAGGAAGGTTATTTGATGCAGTTGCGGCTTTAACAAATATTTGTACTCACTCAACTTTTCATGCCGAAGCACCCATGCGTCTGGAATCTGTGTTGGGTGATAATTATAATGAATATTACGATTTTGAGATTATGAAAACAATAAATTTTGATAAAACATTTAAAGGAATAGTTGATGATATCAAATCAGGGATAAATGTTTCTTTAATTTCAGCTAAATTTCATAATACAATTATTAATATTATTTTTACAGTCGTTTCAGATATCAGGAAAAATCACAATATAAATAATGTGGTTTTGTCAGGAGGAAGTTTTCAAAACAGGTATATTTTGAAAAAAATTGAGAATTTACTTAAAAATAATGGTTTTAATGTTTTTTCACACAAAAGCATTCCAACCAATGATGGTGGCATAGCCCTCGGACAGCTTGCCATCGCAGCAAAGCGGAGGGAGATGGCTCTTTGATTAAAAAGTTAATAATTGGTTAAATTATTTTAAACATTCCATTTCTATGATATTTTTAGAGGAACATAATTTGATATTCTTTACGATCTTTCCTATAAGAGAAATGCAATGTTTTTAACAAGCCAACAGCTACCAGCAACATGGAACTTGGAACTTGGAACCTGCAACCAATTAATATACTTATTCGGTTCTGTATTGTTCCGGTTATTACAAATTAAATTAATAAGAACTAAAATTCTACAAAAATATGTGTTTAAGTATTCCTGCAAAAGTTGAATCAATTGATGGGAACAACGCAGTTGTCTCGGTTGGAGGTGCACAATACAATGCAAGCCTTCAGATGATTGATGATGTTAATATTGGTGATTATATTTTATTACACACCGGCTTTGCAATACAAAAATTAAGTAAAGAAGATGCAGCAGAAACATTAAAAATCTTCAGGGAACTTGAAGAATTTAACCGGCAATTAGATGAAGAGGAAAAGATAACA
>JAUWSB010000099.1 GCA_030610255.1 Bacteroidota bacterium | reverse complement strand
TCGGTATTTGTCTTGTAATTTTAATCCTTGAACTTTTTATTTTTGAAAGAAAAAGTAAATGGGCAGGGAAAATTAAGTTGTTTGGATAAAATTAATAACTAAAAACGTCAAACGTCAAATATCAAAATGGAAATTTATTGAAATAAATAGAAATTAAAATTAAAAAAACTGTAATACGATACTCATCCGATGACTCCAAGTCATCGGATGAGTTGTAAACCAAATTTTAATAGGATGAAACAAATTACATTAATAATAATATTGATCTTTTCCCTTTCAACCATTGCTCAGAATGAAGCCAAATTAATTCGCAATGGTAACAGCTTATATGAAGAAGAAAAATTCAAGGAAGCTGAAGTTGATTACAGAAAGGCTCTTGAAGTTAATAAAGATTCTTACAAAGGAGAATTCAATCTTGGAGACGCTTTATACCAACAGGAAAATTATGAAGAATCGGCAAAAATATTTAATGACCTTACTGTAAAACAACCGGAAAAAACTTTTAAAGGCGAATCATTTTATAATCTTGGTAATTCATTGCTGGAAGCAAAAAAATATGAGGAAAGTATTGAGGCATACAAAAATGCACTTCGCAATAATCCTGATGATATTGATTCAAAATATAATTTAGAATACGCAAGGAAAAAACTTCAGCAACAGCAACAGCAACAACAGCAAAATCAGGATAAAAACGAAGATCAGAATAAAAAAGAGCAGGATAAACAAGACCAGCAAAAAGATCAGGAAAATCAGGATAAAAAGGACGAACAGCAACAGCAAGATCAGAAAAAGGAAGAAAATCAGGATAAAAAAGATGAAGAAAAACAAGATCAGGATCAGCAGGAAAAAGAACAACAGCAAGGCAATCAGCAACAACAGCAACAACAACAGCCAAAACAGATTTCTAAGGAAGATGCCGAAAGAATGCTTGAAGCATTAAAAAATGATGAAAAAAAGACTCTGGAAAAACTAAAAAAAGAAAAAGCTAAAAGTGTAAGAGGCAGAAAAACCGAAAAAGACTGGTAAAATCAAATATCCTACTTTCTTGTAAACTTAGAATAAATTTTATTTAAATCACAAATTATAAGCACCAAAAAACAAATAAATTCCAATGAACAAAATTCAAAACATCAAACATTGTTTTGGTTATTGGAACTTGTAATTTGAATATTATTTGAATTTTATTATTTATTATTTGTTATTTTGATATTTTTAAATTGTATAATTTTGCGTTTGATTTAATATCTGATAAATTAATGAAAGTATTTTTTAAAATATTTATACTTATTTTAATTTTCTTTTCAAAATCAGTATTGGCTGATGAAGTTAAGTTCACAGCTTCAACACGTAAGATTGTTGAAGTAGGTGAGCAATTTCAATTGACATACATATTGAATGCTCAAGGAACAAATTTTCGCGGTCCTGCTTTAAATGATTTTTTTGTGTTATCCGGTCCGAATACTTCTTCAAGTTCCAGTATTCAGGTTATCAACGGGAAGATGACCCAATCGGTTACTAATACTTTTACATATTATCTCAGAGCAATAAAAGAAGGATCACTTACAATATCTCCTGCTTCAGTTAAGGCAGGTAATAAATACTACAGGTCAAATGCTTTAACGATTAAGGTTGTAAAGTCGGGGACCAACACAAACGTTTCCCAACAAAGTATTGCTGGGCAAAAGGGACAGCAGGTTCAGCCGCAAACACGCTCAGAAACAAAAGACGTATTTTTAAAAGCAACAGCAAATAAAACAAATCCGTTTCAGGGCGAGCAAGTAATTGTTACATATAAAATATATACTAAAGTCCCGATTGCACAGATTTCAATAGATAAGTTGTCATCTTTTCCTGGATTCTGGTCAAAAAATTTATTGGATGATAACGAGCGTTTAAAACAATCAACCGAAATTATTAACGGCGAAGAATATATTACTGCTAATATAAGAAAAATTGCTTTGTTTCCTCAAAAAACAGCTAAACTTGAAATTGACCCGATGGAGTTGGAATGTATTGCACAAATCAGAAAACAAAGAACAAGTAGAAGAACCTCCGATCCGTTTTTTGATAGTTTTTTTAATGATCCCTTTTTTAACCGTTCATATCAAAATGTTGAAAAAAGTCTTAAATCAAATCCATTAACCATTAATGTAAAACCTTTACCACTTAAAAATAAACCTGCAAATTTCAGTGGAGCAGTCGGAAATTTTACATTTAAATCAAGTATTGACCGCACTGAATTAAAAACAAATGAAGCTATAACTTTAAAATACACAATTTCAGGAAAAGGAAATATTGAACTGATAAATAAACTTAATGTGAGTTTCCCGCCTGATTTTGAGGTTTATGATCCGAAAATCACAAACAGAATTAAAACTTCCCCTTTAGGGGTGTCAGGTTCGTGTACTTTTGAATATCTTCTTATTCCGCGTAATCCGGGGGAGTTTAATATTAAACCTGTATATTTTTCTTATTTTGATATAAATACAAAACAATACATTACTAAATCAACACCCGATTATCCTATTAATGTTGAAAAAGGCTCCGGAACTTTAGCGAATATTTCATATACAGGAGTAAATCAGGAAGATATAAAATATATTGGTAGCGACATCAGGCATATTAAAAGCAATATTCTGAATTTACAAAAAATTAATGTTTACTTTTTTGGCTCAACAGCTTTTTATCTTTTAATGATAATTCCTGTTGTATTTTTTATTTTATTGATAATTATATGGAAAAATCATACAAAAAAGAGAAACAACATTTCTTTAATGAAAAATAAAAAAGCCACAAAAGTTGCACGTAAAAATCTTAGAAAAGCTCATGTCTTTTTGAAATCCGGCAGTAAAGAAGAATTTTATATTGAAATTTCACAGGCACTATGGGGTTATTTGAGCGATAAATTCAATATACCTCGTGCAGAACTTTCAATGGATTCGGTGAACGAGGCATTGTTAAAGAAAAAAGTGAACGAAGAAATTATCAGGCAATTTATTGATACACTTAATAATTGTGAGTTTGCTCGATTTGCTCCCGGTGATAGTTCATCAACTATGGATAAAATATACAGGGAAGCACTTGAAATTATCAGTAAGATTGAAAGGGAGTTGAAGTAGATTGTTGAATGATTGAGTGATTGAATTGTGGCAGGGAGAAACAATATAAAATTAGAAATTAGAAATTAAAAAGTATGAAAAAGTACATCTTCATAATAATTGCTTTAATATCAGCATCAAACCTGATGGCTATTCCTAATGACTCATTAATATATAAAGCCAACAAGGAATATTCCGAAGAGCTTTATAACGATGCCATAGAAAATTATTTAAAGGTCATTGATAATGGATATGAATCATCAGAATTATATTATAATATAGGTAATTCGTATTTTAAGATAAATGATATGGCATCAGCTATACTTTATTTTGAAAAAGCAAAAAAATTGTCTCCTAATAATGAAGACATTATATTTAATTTAAATGTTGCCAACAGCAAAATTGCCGATAAAATTGAAACCGTTCCCGAATTATTTTATGTTAGATGGTGGAATACATTTTATAACCTTTTTTCAGTTGACACATGGGCGAAAATCACAATCTTTATCTTTATCTTAACATTAATTTTTGCTTCAATATATTTTCTTTCATCAACAAAAAAATTAAAAAAATTTAGTTTTTGGTTTGGTATTATTTTATTGTTGCTGACAATATTCACTTTCGGACTTTCATCTCAAAAACATTATTATTCTAAAAAATACAATGAGGCAATAGTTTTTACTCCAACCTTAACCGTAAAAAGCTCACCCAATAAAAACAGCGTTGATTTATTTGTAATTCACGAAGGAGCAAAAGTATTAATTATTGACAAAGTTGATAATTGGTATGAGATACGAATTGCAAATGGCAGTGTAGGATGGATGCCTTGTTCTGCTGTTAAAAGAATATAGACTAGATTAGTTATAAATCAAGTCTGGTAATTAGGCCACAAAAGTGGGATATTACAAGCAATTACGGGATTACGAATTACGAGTTACGAGAACCCCAAAATGTAATTCATAAACCCTCCTGTTTTCCGAACTGGGACATCCTAAACACAAATATTTATAAAGGATTTTTTAGGATACTAAATTATCTTATTTCCTTAAATTTACCGATAACTGATTGAATTAAACCGTTAACTGATTATAGGTTTGTTTTATTTTTTTTAACAATTATATTTGTGTAAATTATTAATTTAACTTACATTTGTTAATATTTTTAAATAAAACTTATTTGTATAATTAAAAAAAGGTGTAACTTGTGCCACTGTTTTAAAAATTAAATTTATATAATAATAAAATTACATGATATGAAAAGTAAAATTTTACCATTTAGCTTGTTAGCATTGATTGTTGTGTTAAGTGCCATCTTAATTTCCTCAACGCTTCCTTCAATTTTTAAGAGCTTTGATGAAAAGGGCAAAAATAATATCAATGATGCTGTTGAATATCTTGCTAAAATTAGAAACAATCAGGTAACAGGGAAAATTGACCCTCGTGATGTTTTGATGGCAAGGCGACAAATACAGAATGATAATTTCAGGTCAACTTCATCATTTGACCTTAGTTGGCATGAAATGGGTCCCGATAATATTGGTGGCAGAACACGAGCCATCTTATTTGATAACAGGGATGCAGAATATAAAACTATTTATGCCGGAAGTGTAAGTGGTGGCCTCTGGAGATCCACAAATGTGGGCATAACCTGGTATCAGGTTGACGGTGAAGCTGAAAACCTTAATATTACTTGTATCGCACAGGATAGAAATAGCAACGCTATTTATGTGGGAACAGGTGAGGGCTTTTGTGTTCAGGATTTTTCAGGATTTGGCTCTTTAGGTTATAATGGTGGTTTTATCGGAAAAGGAATATATAAATCAACTGATGGCGAAAATTTTGTTCAGCTTCCTGCAACAAAACCTATTATAGAAAATGATGATACGATTGCATGGGCTTTTGTAAGCCGGATAACTATTGATCAAAATAACAATAAGGTTTATGCCGCTACAAATAAAGGATTAAGATATTCTACTGATGATGGTACTACTTGGAATATTGCCCAATATATTGACAGTACCGGTAATCATGAACTTTTAGGTAACAGTACTGATGTGAAAATAGCTACTGATGGTACTATTGTTGCCTCAGTTGATAATTTATGTTATATCTCGGCTAATGGAAATGATAATAATTTTATTTGCCATTCAACTGCAGATACATTTAATCTGCCACCAACTGGCTTACTTAGAGTTGAATTTGCAATTGCACCAACCGACCCGAATATTATTTATGCAAGCGTGGTTGATTATTTAGGCAATTTGGAAAACATTTACAGATCGACTGATAAAGGAGTACACTGGTTAGTGATATTACCCGGCGATAATATAACTATAGAAATTTTTGACGAACAAGGTTGCTATGATAATACAATAGAGGTTTTTCCTGATAATCCTGACAAAATTCTTGTTGGCGGAATTGATATGTGGGAAGGAGAAAAAATAAATGAAACCGGGTATTTTCAATGGGAGCAAAGGTCAACAGGCAATACCAGCCCGTATCAATTAATGTATGTACATTCTAATCATCACACTTATGTTTTTCGCCCTGATCATCCTAATGAAGTGTTTGTTGGTAGCGATGGAGGGATTAATGTTGGTTTAATAGGAGAAGATTATTATGAGTTCACTCCTTTAAACAAAACTTATAATGTAACTCAATTTTATACTATAGCTTGTTCAGGAAAAAAGATAGAAGCAATGGGAGGAACACAGGAAAACGGAACCATCTTTATTAGTGGTGTTGGAAATACACCTAAGGAAGGTCAAGGAATTTGGGCAACCGGTACAGGTAATTCTATTAGTGGCATTGGCGGTTCATGCGCAATCTCTTTAATTAATCCTGAGGTGTTTATTTACAGTAATGGTGCAGACAATTTCCGCAGGTCTGAAGACAGGGCATTGAATTTCTCCGGCACTTCATTCGTAGAATCCAGCCAAATACAAGGTAGTCTTTTTATTACTCCTGCAGTTTTATGGGAAAGCTTTACTGACCAAAACAGCAGGGATTCAATAGTTTTCCATGCAAAAAAAGCTTATGCCTCCGGCGAAACCATACAAGTAAGAAGTAATACTTTCGATCATCCGTTTTATTATACTACCCCAAATGCAATTGCTCAAGGAGACTCTGTTTTAATAAAGGATTTAATCCAGTCAAAATATTTCCTAACTACATACAATAGTGTTTGGATGACAAAAGAAATACTTGATTTTACTGCTGATCCTCCGGAATGGTTCCAGATTTCATCTAAAAATTTTACAGGATTTACCGGAAATCCACAATGCCTTAGCTATTCATCAGATGCAAATCATTTATTTGTGGGTACACAGGAAGGTAAATTATACAGAATGTCAAATATAGCATTAGCTTATAATTATGAAAGAGCTGATGTAAGAAGCCCGTATTGTATAATTTCAACTTCAAAATTACCAATTTATTTACCCGGAACAACTGACGAAATTTCACAGGCAATTACTTCTATTGCCATTAATCCGAATGATCCTGAAAACGTTGTGATTACTCTGGGTAACTATGGTAACAGTCATTATGTTTACATGACAACCAATGCATTGGATTCATTGCCTGAATTCAGGTCAATACAAGGTGATCCTGAAAACGGAGGATTGCCGCTGATGCCTGTTTATGCTTCTGTTATTGAAAGGAGTGAGGACGAATTAGTTATACTCGGAACCGAATATGGAATATATCTTTCAAATACTATCCATGATGTTAACCCTGTATGGGAAGTAGAAAATACAGGAATGAATATTGAACCTGTATTTATGTTAAAACAACAAACTGTAAATCAACCTGCCGACTCAGTTGTAATCTGGGATGGACTTGATTCAATATGGATTGTTTATCCGGGTGTCAGTAACCTTGGTATTATTTATAGTGCAACTCACGGCAGGGGTATTTTCCGATGTAATAATTTTTATCATCCTGTTGGAATTGATGATGACCTTATTGCAAATAATTCGTCTTATTTGAACTTAAAATTATATCCCAATCCAGTTATTTACAAAGCTAAAATATCCTTTAAATTAGAAAATTCGGCTAATATAATTCTTAAGATTTTTGATCTGAACGGAAGACTTGTAAACTCCATAGATCTGCGACAAATGACTTCAGGTGATCATGAAATTTCTCTTGATTGCAGTTATTTAAACAGAGGTGCTTACCTGATTCAATTGATTGCAGGCAAAGAAAGTTCAACTTCTAAATTTGTAATAATCAAGTAAAATATTTCATTCACAAAAATTTTTAATAATTAAATATTTAGAACATGAAAAAAATATTCTCTTATTTATTAACAGCATTTGTTTTTGCAGCGATGAGTATGTCGGCACAAACAAGCATATATACTCCCGAATTAGTTTCTCCTGAAAATGAGGATACTGACCAAATGCCTGATGTTATACTGAACTGGAATGCGGTAACAGGCGGAGTAGATACTATAACCTATGAATGTAAATTAGCAATGGATGCAGCTTTTACCGACCCTGTAACCTTTATTACTGAATTTACCGGTGTTCAATGTGAATATCTTCTGTTCGGAACAGAATATTTCTGGAAGGTAAGAGCAACCGATGGTATTAATACATCTTATTGGTCGGAAACATGGTCGTTTATTATATTTGATGAGGTAATATGTTGGAAGCCTTCTGATGAATCAGATGACCGAATGCCTGATGTATTAATTAAATGGAGGAATAAAGTTAGCGGTAATATGATTACAGGTTTAACATATTTTGATATTCAAACTGATACCGCAGAAACATTTGATAGCCCGCTTTCAAATATATTTTCAGTTGAAGGTTCTTCATTTCAGGCAAATGCCCAAATGCTTAATTTTGGCACATTGTATTATTGGAGGGTACGGGCAAGGCATGATCTTGATGAAAGTGAATGGTCACCAGAGTACTTTTCTTTTACTACTATTTATGCAGTTGAATTGGAAGACCCCCTGAATGGTACAGACGGTCTTGGTTTGGATGTTTATACAGAGTGGGATGAAATTACCGGAATTGTGAATTATATAGTTCAGGTTGATGATGATCCTGCTTTTGTAAGCCCGGAAATCTTTTATCCTGACACAAATTCAGCTTATGTTGATATGTTTACATTTGGTAATACTTATAACTGGAGAGTATGTGCTGCCCATTTATATGATACATCTGACTGGTCCGAAATATGGACATTTGAAACAATCAATGGAGTATTGCTGACTTCTCCTGAAGATGGTATGGTGAATGTAATACGTTTACCCGTTCTTGAATGGGAAGAAATTTTAGGAATTACAGAATACCAGCTTCAATACAATACAACACCTGATTTTACTGATCCTGTTGCGGATGAATTGATTCTCGCTGGAACTCATGAGTTTCAGGTGGTTTATATCCTTGATGAAGGACAGGAATATTTCTGGCGTGCAAGAGCAATTCATGGTATTGATACATCTGCATGGGGTGAGGTCTGGTCGTTTACAATTGTTTCAGGAGCAGGTATTAACGATGATTTGTTCAGCCGGTCAAATATTAATGTATATCCTAATCCGAGTTCAGGAAAGATATATTTGGATATCAACGCAAATCAATCATTTAATGTTAAATACAGTATTATAGACCTTCTCGGACAAGTATTTATTAAAAATAAAATAAATTTAAATCAGGGAACAAATTCAGAAGAAATATTACTTAATGAATTACCTAACGGCATATATATTCTGCGACTGGAAAAAGACGGTA
>JAUWSB010000016.1 GCA_030610255.1 Bacteroidota bacterium | reverse complement strand
TTAGCAATGAAGAAGAAGTTTTTCTGTCGGAAATATCAGCTAAATATGGGATTAATTCTTTTAAATTGGATGATAAAGGTGACAAGGATGTCTTGCAAAATGAGTTTAATGACCTGTTGATAAGAGTTGATATTATTCCAACCAAATTAGTAATGGCACAGGCAATCTGTGAGTCAGCATGGGGCAGGTCGTACTTTGCTAAAAATGGAAACAACTATTTTGGCGTTCATTGCTATCATAAAGGTTGCGGCTTGGTTCCTTCAGAGCATAAGAATGCCGGGTTTGAAGTAAAATCATATCCAACTGTATTAGCAGGAATAACAGATTATATTCATATTCTGAATACGTGTTCAGCTTATGAGGGATTAAGGAATATACGCGCCCAGTTGATAAAAGATAATCAGCCCCTTGACCCGTTAAAACTTGCTGAAGGTCTTTCACGATATTCTCAAAAAGGAGAAGAATATGTAAAAATCCTTCAATCTCTTATCAATGAATATATTCCTGCGAATATCCAGGTGTTTATAAAGGATAATACTAATTAAGCACTTATGCTACAACTTTTAGCAAATTTTATCCGTGTGGATATATTGTTTATTTTTATAAAACGAGTGGCAGTAGCAATAGCAGTTGCAGTTTAATTTCCTGCCACTGCCACTGTTACTTGTCTGTAAATTCCCAGCAAAAAATGGTTTATTTTAAAAAAACTTGTTAAAAAACACAGAGACTTTTAATCCAAACTTACTATTAGTGAAACTCCATAACCATTATTAAAAGCAGTTGGCATTATCTGAATTTTTGATTTTCCAATCGAATTATTATAAATAGTTTTTCCAATTGCAATTCCTAATACTGCCCCGACAAAAACATCGGAAGCCCAGTGTTCATCATCATTCAGGCGGGAAAGCCCTGCCAGACCGGCTAATGAATATGACAATATCGCTACCCATTTTTTATCCTTATAAGTTGAAGCTAATACGGTTGCAATTGAAAAAGCTGTCATGGTATGAGCCGAAGGAAAAGAAGTATATTTAATATCAGAAAATGGTCCGTCCCAATTTTTAGGGTCAGGAAATACATCCTGATAAGGACGGTGACGGTGAGATATTTGTTTTATAATCTGTGCAAATACTCCACTAATTATATAAGCTTTCACACCATTAAGTGCAGCAGCTTCGGCACGTTCTGCATTTTTTTTATTACCATATATATATAAAACCCCAAGAAACGGTAATGAATATAAACCACTGCCTAATGGGTCAAAAAAATACTTCGAAGCATTATCGGTAAAATTACTCCTGTTGCTTTGAAAAAACTCCCGTATTTGTTCATCCTGCGTATAAATTAAAACACTTGCACCAATACAGGCAGTTGCAGTTAACCATTGTTTTTTGTTCCAATGGAATGGAGCTGTTACAACATCTTTTGAATCAGTAAAGTATGATTTAAAATAATCTTTATTAAGCTTAACCGATGAATATTTTAATAATA
This sequence comes from Bacteroidota bacterium, assembly GCA_030610255.1. Taxonomy (GTDB): domain Bacteria; phylum Bacteroidota; class Bacteroidia; order Bacteroidales; family JADFUO01; genus JADFUO01. The sequence continues at coordinate 21,252 of JAUWSB010000016.1, read as the reverse complement.
AGGTGTCATTTTGGGCAGTAAGACTTAGTGTATAATTTATGATCAAAAAAATTACAGAAACAATTTTAATCAATTTTTTCATCTCCATATATTTCCATATTATTAATTAGACCAGTCGTATAGCCATCGGATGACTAATTTTCAAAAACCCACTAAAAAAAATTAAGTTATGTACCGGTAAATTAAAGAGTCATCCGATGGCTATTATTTTTAAAAAATCTCATTTTATTCATGTTCTTTCGCTTCGTTCCAGTATTTATCCATTTCATTCAGCGTCATATCATGTAGTAATTTCCCGAGCTTTTTAGATTCTTCTTCAAGATATTGAAAACGCCTGATAAATTTTTTATTTGTTTTTTCAAGTGCATCTTCAGGGTTTATATTAATAAAACGGGCATAATTTACAATAGCAAATAATAAATCTCCCAGTTCATTTTCCATCTTATCCTTATTTTCCTTTTTTTCAACTTCTTTTTTTAGCTCATTCATTTCCTCAATTACTTTATCCCAAACCTGTTCGGGTTTTTCCCAGTCAAAACCAACTCCACTTGCTTTTTCTTGTATTCTGAATGCTTTTACCAATGGTGGCAGCGACAGAGGTACACCACCCAACACTGATTTGTTCCCTTCTTTTAATTTTATTTTTTCCCAATTATTCTTTACTTCATTTGCATCTTTTACTTCTACTTCACCGTAAATATGCGGGTGTCGGTTTATCAATTTTTCTGATATTCCGTTCAAAACATCGGCCATATCAAATTCACCTGTCTCTGAAGCAATTTTAGCATAAAAAACTATATGAAGCATCATATCGCCTAATTCACTTTTTATTGCATTTATATCTTTCTCTAAAATAGCATCTGATAATTCGTAAGTTTCTTCAATAGTAAGATATCTCAGGCTTTCAAAAGTCTGCTTTTTATCCCATGGACATTTTTCCCTTAACTTATCCATAATATCAAGTAATCGCTTAAAAGCAATTTGTTCTTTGTTCATATCCGGTTATTGTATTTTGTAATTAAAAATTGTAATTATTTTTTGTTAGCTGTCGCTTTAAATACGGCATACTTTATCATTCGATCTTTTTCTTGCCTTTGAAATGTTTGCATTAATTCAATCCTATTGTCACTGGTCAAAAACTCTAAACTAATTCCTCCTTCTGTTAGATTAAACCATTCATCCCATATAATAATTGTTTCTTTAGATATTATATCTGTTTGCAAATACTGCATTTCTCTATGATGCTTTGGGTCAAAATAATCGACATTCAAAGCTAAACTCAAATATGGATGAGAAAAATATAATTTAGCATTTGAATAGTCAGGATACTCTTTTTTAATATAAGGAACAACCTCTTCTGTAATCAAGCTAATCTCTTCCAGTACAAACAACTTTTCATCAAAGACAACACCTTGTGGACGATCAGTGAAAGGATAAAAACAAATTAATAGTGTGAATCCGCTTATGATTAAATTTTTGATCACTGAGTTTTTAATTCTATCAGTAACTGTTTGAAGTCCAATTAAAGAAATAATAGCTATAATAGGAACAATTGCAATCAACACCCTTGGTAATCCCATAGAATTAAAAATACCCTGCCACCAAAATATGGTATGAGCCATAAAAAGAGCAATAAAGGAGCCTAATATCAGAATCACTTTTACTGTATCAGTTTTTTTTAACCCAGAACGCAAAAATGAGAACAATAGACTTATTGAACCAATTGCAAGTAGAAGATAAATTGGCTTTTCAATTACATAATTCAATCTGTGTACGAAATCTAACAGTTCACCCTTTCCGTATGGACTACCAAGACTAGCGTATGGAATCTTATTTATCACCCAGAGAAAATCTTTGTAATAGAAAGCTCCTACCATAGTATAAATCAGTTGTCCTGTAATTAAGTATGGTAGTAATTTGTATTTTTTATTAATTAGAAGATAAAATCCAAAGACTCCTAGGATTAGCAATCCTTCTGATCGTATAAGCGGTAAAAATGAAATAATTATTAGTGAAAATACACATTTTGACTTATTTATCATATAAATTCCAATAATCAGGAAAAGTCCAAACAAATATTCCGTAAGTCCTGAAAATATCAATTTAAAATATAATGGAGCAAAGAATATAAATACAAAAACAAGCAAAGGATTTTTAATCTTTAGGCTTTTTGCTGTATAAAAAGTGAATAGGGTCGTCAGAGTAGCACAGATACAATTAAATACTATGATCCCTTTAAATCCAAATTGTGCAAATGGGGCACTACATAATACAAAGAAAGGCTTTGCCCAATGGTGAAAAAAGAATTGAGGATATTTGAACGAATAATGTGAATATAGATAATGAGTAATGCTATCACCTGCGTCCCCTGTTGTCTCTGTATTAAAAGCAAACATGAGCAGTATTGCAAATGTTATTAAAGATAGAATTATTTCAAGTTTTAGTATTACTTTCATTTTTGATTATGACAGCTAACTAACATTCAACAATATAGTATGATTGAAAAAGATAATTTTGTTATAACTTCTCAATTAAATTAAGTAATTCATTAGATTTATATGGCTTTTTTATATATTCATCAATACCGGCTTTATAGAACTTCTCTTGGTCACCCAGCATTGCATAAGCTGTAATGGCAATAATTTTTATCCTTTTCAAATTGTTTTCCCTTTCATATTTTCTGATTTCTTTTGTAGCCTCAATTCCATCCATTACAGACATTTGAATATCCATCAATATTGCATCATATTTATTTTTTTAAACATTTCAAGTCCAATCTGTCCTGATTCAATTTTTGAAAAAACCAGTATATTATTAATCAAATTAAGTAAGTTACTCCCTGAAATACTTATAACATTTAACTTATAACTAATAACATTTAACAAATAACATTCTATAACATTACCTATCAACATATTGATTAATTACAATTTTTCTTACAGATAAAATGTTTTTTTATAACCCAAGCTTCCTATGAACTATTACTTTCCGTGGTAGTAATTATTATTACAAACTTTCAGATTGTAAAGATAATAAATTTAAGATTATAAAATTGTTAAATTTGCTCGTTATATACCGATACGGAACGGATTTACTAATTTTAAGTAGTTGTTCCTACCCGCCTGCCAAAGTATTACGGCGGGCAGGTCGGCATAACTGCTTCTAACAAAAAAATACTTCGTATTTTTAATAAGAAGCAGTATACTTTACAGCCCGAAAAGTAAAAAATATTTTTTAATATTCATAATAACGAGCATGAAAAATATAAAAAAAACATTATACCATATTTCTTCATTTATTCTCGTTGTTGTATTAATAAGTATTTCAAATCCTGCCCCGGCCCAATTCAAATATAAATTACGCACATCAAATTTAATTCTTGAAACCAAATTACATTATGGTTTTACTATAAGCCATCATCTTGAAATGCAACTACATAACCGTCATTTCCCGGCATTTGAAATAAGTATTTTAAAAAAAACATATGGAAAAACAAGATGGGAATATATGTATAATTACCCTATTATCGGAATTTCGCTTTGGTATTCAAATCTCGGTAATTCCCCCTATTTAGGCTCGGGCACTGCAATTTATCCGTTTATTGATTTTCCTCTTATTAACAAAAAGAAAACCATACTGTATTTTCGTCTTGGAGTTGGTTTGGGATATATCAGTAAGAAGTTTGACCGTCTTGAAAATTATAAAAATATTGCAATAGGCTCACATCTTAATGTAGCCGTAAGTTTGATGTTTGAAGCTAAGTATAGGCTGGATGAACGGCTTTTGCTTTCAGGAGGAATTGGTCTGACTCATTTCTCAAACGGCTCAATTAAAACGCCAAATTTTGGAATAAACATACCATCTGTAAATATAGGAATAGCATACAGGTTGAATAAGGAAAATCCATATACTAAAAATAAATTGTTACCCGAACTATATCCCTTTGAATTTGACGGTAAACGGTCAATTGATATTTATGTATCTGCCGGCGCCGGAATAAAAGATATGCACTCGGATTTTGGCAGCAGATATTATGTTTATACAGCATTTGCTAATGTTTTTAAAAGAATTAGTTTTAAAAGTAAATTAGGCTTGGGCTTTGATTTATCTTACGATGGTTCGGATATTATTTTACTTGAAAGAAATGATATTGAAATTCCGCATTTTTATTCCATTATAAAACCCGGAATTAACGTTGCTTATGAGCTTGAAATGTCAAAAGTATCGCTCGTATTTAATTTGGGGATGTATCTTTACGGGATGGAAAAAAGTGATGGTAGTGTCTATGAAAAACTCGCTTTCAGATATATGATATCCGATCGTTTATTTACAAATATAACTTTAAAAGCACACTCGGGAAGAGCAGATTTTATTGCTTTAGGAATTGGTTATAAATTTAACTTAATTTACTATTAATATTTAATAATATGAAACAGAAAATCAAAACAATAATTTCAATATTTTTATTACTTTTAATATTTTCGTGTGAAAAGTATAATTTAGGAGATTGTTTTAAAAATACAGGCAAAATTATCAGTGAAGAACGATCACTTTCAGAATTTTCAACCATACTACTCAAAGACAATATAAATCTTATTTTAACATACGGGAATGAACAATCTGTAGTTGTGGAAGCAGGAAAAAACCTTATGTCGTCAATTCATACAGAAGTCAATAACAAACAATTAACCATTAGCAATACAAGCAGTTGTAACTGGGTGAGAAGTTATGATAAGCCAATAAATTTATATTTAACATTTAACACATTAGACAGTATTATTTACAGGTCATCCGGAGATATTACATGCACAAACACATTGGAATGTGATACATTACTAATTCAGGTAATGGAAGGTTGCGGAAGTATAAATCTTGACCTCAACACTCAAAAAGTCTTTCTTAAAGAAATATATGGAACTGTTGATTTCACACTGAAAGGAAAAACCTCCACAAGCTACATTTATTCAGCAGGATATGGCCCATTTAACTGCCGTGAATTGGAAACCAGAAACACATTCGTTGTAAATAAAAGCACTAATGATTTTTATGTCAAAGCTTCGGACATACTGGAAGCTACTATTGACAACCTGGGAAATGTTTATTATTCAGGTAACCCGGCAAAAATATATAGTACCGTAACAGGTGAAGGAAGATTAATAAAACTTGATTAATTACGCAAAGATGTTGAAACAATTAAAGCAAATAATAAGAAATATTGATTTAGTAATAGTCATTATTATTGCTCTTTTCCTTTTTACTTATATATCGTTCAGGGCTTATAATATGTCGTTTACACATGATGAAAGTTATACTTATACCCGCTATATTCATGGTTCGGTGATGGAAATTATTTCATACAATGTTGGCCCCGTTTTGCCGAATAACCATATACTTAACACCTTGGGTATGAAATTTTTTGAATCACTTTTCGGATCCAGTGAACTTGTATTACGACTTACAAATTTATTGGGATACTTACTATATATGATTTTCAGCATACTGATTTTAAAAAAATTAAAAAATCCCTTTCTTCTTGTAACAGGCTTCATTATTTTAAATTTCAATCCTTTCCTGCTTGACTTTTTTACACTTGCACGTGGATATGGTTTAAGTATTTCAATGATGATAATCAGTATTTATTATTTTTTAAAATGGCTTGAAAGCGATACTTCCAAATATCTTAGCCTGACTTTTATATTTGGTATTCTTTCTGTTTTAAGCAATTTCACACTACTTAATTTTTATTTGGCTATTTGGGCTGTTTATATTATTTGTTTATTAACTAAAAGCATAAAAAATAAAATTAAATTTAAAAAGATACCGGGATACTTATTCAAAAAAAATATTATCCCACTTGTAGCAACAATAATTCTTGGAATAATTTTATACGAACCTATTAGAAAAATTGTAAAAGGTGACAATCTTTTTGGAGGTGAAATATCATTTTGGAAAAATACAATCGGTTCGCTTCTTAGCAGTTCAAAATATCATCAGGATTATGGAGTTTATTTTTATTCATACTCTTATTCAATAATTACAATAATCCTGGTAATTGCTTTAATCGTTTCAATATCTGAATTTATCAAAAATAAATTCTATATCACAAAAACTCCGGCATTAATTATTTTACTTATTCTTTTTATTTCAGCCTTTTCGACCATCATCCAAAACTATTTATTTAAAAATGAATTCCTGACGCATCGTACAGCCTTGTTTTACATTCCATTATTTTGGCTTACAACAATATTCGCATTACATTTTTTAATTAAAATCAAAATTGTAAAATTCATACCTTATCTTTTTATTATTTTTCTTATTACAGCATTATCTTATCATTTATGGCATACTATGAGTGTTTCATTTACTATGGATTGGAAATATGATGCCCGGACCAATGAAATGATTGTTGATTTGGAAAAAGAAGTAAATCAATCGCAAAAAGAAAATCAAACAGTTAATCTCGGAATAAACTGGTTGTTTGAACCAACAATAAACTTTTACAGGAAAACAAAAAACCTCAAATGGCTCAATAAAGTCAACAGGGATGGATTTGAAGATAATTTTGACTATTATTACATTCTTGAAAAAGATTATGAAACAATAAAGGACTATAATCATGTAATTATAAAAAAATATCCGGTTAGTAAATCCTTACTTTTAAAAACAACACATAATCACGACGAAAATGAAAGCCCTTAAGTCTCTTTTAATAAAAGGAAATTATTATAAACTTACAATACCAATAATATTAATTATTGTTATCTGGGTTTCCTCAAATTTAAACTGGGGTAATAATCGCTGGGAAGGAATTATCAAAACAGATGGAAACGGTTATTATGCCTACCTGCCGGCATTATTTATTTATAACGACCTTAACTTCGGTTTTTTTGAGGAAGTAAGCAGCGACACAACATTATCTCCTAATCTCAAATATGATTACAGATGTATTCATAACAACAATGTAATTAACAAGTATTATATCGGAACATCAATTGCGCAAATTCCTTTTTTTTGGCTTGGACATTTATTTAATTTTATTTTTGGTTTTCCGCTGGATGGTTACTCGGTTTATTACCTGATTATTATCAATATCGCAACTATTTTTTATTTATTCGTTGCCTTATTTTTCTTAAAAAAAATCCTGAAAACATATTACATAAGCGAAATTCACATCTCACTTATTTTGATTGCAATTGTTTTCGGCACTAATGTTTTTCATTATACGGTTTCCGAGCCATCAATGTCGCATGTTTATTCCTTTGCTTTTATCACTATGTTCATTTATTTTCTGAGAACGTACTTCATATCCTACAAAGCTTTGAATCTGATTATTTCTGCTGCCCTTCTGGGAATTACCATTTTGATAAGACCAACAAACGCAATCATCTTTCTTATTATTCCTTTTATCTCAGGAAGTTTTGAAAACCTAAAAAAAGGAATCAAGGCAGCTGTTAAAAACTATAAAATAATAATTACAAGCTTTTTTATTTTCATTGCCATTATTTCAATTCAATTAATAATTTATAAAATTCAAACCGGAAATTTTTGGGTATATTCTTATAAAGGCGAAGGGTTCAATTTTACAAAACCTCAAATAATTAATATTTTATTCAGCTATCGCAAAGGATTATTTATTTATACTCCATTATTATTCGCATCGCTTACAGGAGGATATTTTTTGTTTAAATACAGTAAATACCAGTTTTGGTTTTTATTTATTTTCCTTTTTATTTTAACATATCTGCTTTCATCATGGTGTCAGTGGTATTATGGTGGAAGTTTTTCATCAAGAGTTTTTATTGAATATTATGCATTGTTTGGAATTTTACTTGGAATTGCTATTAAAAATATCAGGAATAAATTTTTACGAAAATCATTCGTAACACTAATTATAATTTTAATTCTTTTTTGCCAGATACAAACATATCAATACCGGTATGCCCATATTCACTGGTCGGAAATGGATAAAGAAAAATACTGGAAGACATTTCCAGGACCCAAAAAGATAATTAAAAATATCAATGAATTTCTGGATAAAGAAAATAATGAAGAAAAATAAATTGGCGGCGGTAGTGATTATTTACAACTAAGGATGTGCAATAAAATAATATTCTGTGTTTTTATTAAAAATTTCGCAAAAGTTATCTTTTTTTAAAGGAAGTTTATTTTTTAACCAATCATCCAATAAAGAAATATTTACTGAAAGTTCATTGACCAAATAGTCATAAACGTCTTCCGGTTTGGTTCCATAATAATCACTTGCTCCGATACCACACTCAAAAATAATAACCGGTTTATTTTTTAAAATGATTTTTTTTGCTCCTTTCAAAACAGGTAATTCTCCGCCTTCAACATCAATTTTTATAAAATCAATTTTTATAGAATCGGGTATAATGCTATCAAGGGTTTTTACATGTACCTTAATTTCCTGTATTTCCGGATTTTTAATGTCATATTTCCTTATTAGAATTCCGCTGTAAGCAGGTGCATTTTTAACAAATTGAAATGTGGTTTCGCCCTCATGATCACTTAAAGCAAAAGGAAATATATTGTTTAATTTTGAGTATTTTAATTTTAACTTATTATAAAATTCAGGTAAAGGTTCAAATGCAAAATGCCCCCCATTTGGTGCATATTGCAAAATTAAATCCAGAATTTCACCTTTATGACAACCAATATCAATACATATTGAACCGGATTTTACAACTTTAGAGATAATCTGTTTTGTAAGACGGTCGTATTTTAAATTTTTTGTTAAATCAATATGTAATGCATTTAAGCTTTTTCTAAGAAATTCTTTTACTATCATGCTGAATTATATTCTTTAGTATGCTCTTGCAAACACAACTCTTTGTTTTGAAGGCTTGCCAGTATAAATACATTCTCCTTCTTCGTGCAAATTTTCTATAGGAATAGTACGAATGGTTGCTTTTGTTTCATCTTTTATTTTTTGCTCGGTTTCGGCTGTACCATCCCAATAAGCCAGAATAAATCCTCCTTTTTCAATTCTTTCTTTAAATTCATCCCATGTATCTATTATAAAGGTATTATCTTCTCTGAACGATAATGCTTTCTGAAACAGGTTTGATTGTATTTGCTTTAATAAATTTTCAATTTTATTTTCAATATCTGTAATTTGTAAAACTTCTTTTTCAAGAGTATCCCTGCGGGCAACTTCTATAGTTTCATTTTCTAAGTCTCTTGGTCCGATTACCAATCTTACAGGAACACCCTTGAATTCATATTCAGAAAATTTCCAGCCGGGTTTGTGTGTATCCCTGTCATCGTATTTTACACTAATTCCTTTTTTCTCTAATAATTTTTTTATTTGATTTGCTTTTTCAGATATAAGTTCCAAATGTTCTTTTTTCTTATAAATCGGAATAATTACAACCTGTATTGGAGCTAATTTTGGTGGAAGCACCAAACCGTTATCATCAGAGTGAGCCATTATTAAAGCACCCATAAGGCGTGTTGATACACCCCAGGAAGTTGCCCAAACATATTCCAGTTTATTTTCTTTAGTAAGGAACTTTACATCAAAAGCTTTTGCAAAATTTTGACCTAAAAAATGTGATGTTCCTGACTGCAAAGCCTTTCCGTCCTGCATTAAGGCTTCGATGCAATAAGTTTCAATAGCTCCGGCAAATCTTTCATTTGGCGACTTAGTACCTCTAATCACCGGAACAGCCATCCAGTTTTCGGCAAAATCAGTATATATATTTAATATCTTTTCGGTTTCCTCAACAGCTTCTTCTTTGGTTGCATGAGCTGTATGCCCTTCCTGCCATAGAAATTCGGTAGTTCTCAAAAACAATCTTGTGCGCATTTCCCAACGAACCACATTCGCCCATTGATTAACCAGTATCGGTAAATCGCGGTATGATTGAATCCATTTTTTATATGTATCCCAGATAATAGTTTCTGATGTTGGCCTGATGATTAATTCTTCTTCAAGCTTTGCATCTTCATCAACAACAATTTCTTTACCATCTTCAGAAATTTTTAACCTGTAATGAGTTACAACAGCACACTCCTTTGCAAAACCTTTAACATGACTTGCTTCCTTATTAAAAAATGACTTAGGAATAAATATAGGAAAATATGCATTCTGATGCCCTGTATCCTTAAACATCTTATCTAAAGCAGCCTGCATTTTTTCCCAAATAGCAAAGCCATATGGTTTAATAACCATACATCCTCTAACTGCCGAATTTTCGGCTAAATCGGCCTTGATCACAAGATCATTGTACCATTGAGAATAGTTTTCTTCCCGGGTTGGAAAATTTTTCGCCATATTAAATCTTGGTATAGTATTTGCTTATTTCTTAAATGTAATTTTAATAAGCAGCAAAAATAATAATAATGTATTCTAAAACACACATAATAAATATAAAATTTACAATGGAGGACAATATCATGAAAACTTTAATTGCTTTATTTGTAACTTCTTTATTTTTATTTACTGCCTGTACTTCATCAAACAAGACCGCTTCAACTTATGATGAGGTTTATTATACAACAAAAAAAGTACCGGCTAACCAAGATAAAGAAGTAAAAACTCAAACATATTACACATCAAAACCTGTTAGTGAAAGCGCTGAATTTGAATATGACACCGATTATTCCGATGGTGAATACATTGAAGAAAGTGAATATTCGGAATATGGAAATGAACCGTACTATTCATCTACTGAAATAATCACTACACCTGACAGTACAACTTATATAACAAGTAATTATTACTATGATGATTATAATTATGATGATTATTATGATTATAGTTATGCTGCCCGGATAAGAAGATTTCACGGACCTTATCATGGCTTTAGCTATTATGATTCCTATTATACCAACATGTATTGGTATAACTACAATCCATATAGCTGGGGAACAAGCATTTATTTAGGTTATAATTGGATTTGGCCGGAAGTTTATATGGGACCTTCATTCTTTTACGGTCCTACAATTTATGTCGGACTTGGATGGGGATGGGGCGGATATAACTGGGGATGGCCCTATTACAGATGCGGATGGCCCTATTATAGCTGGGGTTACCCATATGGAAGCTACTGGAACGGATACTGGGACGGATATTACGGCTGGGGTCCATATTATTACTATAACAGCTACGATAGTTACTCAAACTATTATTATGGACACAGACCTTCCAGGGGAAGTACAAACAGCAGAACAACTGTTGGAAGAAATGCAAGAGGCTTAGGAGAAAAATACGAAACTGCTTTAGCTTCTGAACGAAAAGCACGTGAACCACATGATGCTAATATTAGGGGTAAAGCAAACGACAGAGCTGCTCAATCAGGTTCAAGCCGTGTTGCTCCAGCTTCCCAGAGAGGTGAAAGAACAGCAGGCAATCAATCGCAGGAAGTTAGAAAAATAAAACCTTCTGAAAATACCAAAACAGCACAATCTAAAGCTGCACGTCAATATACTGGAAAAAAAGAAACTCCAGCCCGTGTTTCAAAAACTGGAAAAATCAGCAAACCATCAACATACACTAATGCTGAAAGAACCCGTAATATCGGTAATGAAAGCAGGCAAGTAAAACCTCAGCAAAAATATTCTAAACCGAAAACTTATAATTCACCTAATTACAGGAAGCCGAAATCCAGTCAGGAATACAGCAGACCCAAAGTAAACAGGAATTACAATGTTCCTCAAAAGAAAAATACAAACACTTATTCGCCACCTTCAAGGTCAAATAGAAAAAGTTACTCTACACCATCAAAATCAAGTAGTAAGAGTTATTCCTCACCTTCAAGGTCAAGCAGTAAAAGCTATTCCTCACCTTCAAGGTCAAGCAGTAAAAGCTATTCATCACCTTCAAGGTCAAGTAGCAGAAGTTATTCTTCACAATCAAGATCATCAAGCTCAGGGTCACGTTCTTCAGGTTCTTCATCAGGATCAAGTAGTGGCGGAAGGAGGAGATAATTTACTGTATTAAACATTATTTATGAATTTTATTAATTAAAACATGAATAAATCATGAAAAGGATACTTATAACCAAAATTTTAATAATTGCAATGATAATACCTGCATTATCTCAAAATTCTGTTGATGCACTCAGGTATTCAAAAATAACATTCGGGGGAACTGCCAGATACATGGGAATGTGCGGCGCCTTCGGAGCACTTGGGGCAGATTTCTCGGTTTTAAGTACAAACCCAGCAGGTATCGGATTATACAAAAGATCTGAATATACAATTACACCCTCAATTTATATGGGAAAAACAACTTCAACATATAACGGACAAACAGGCGAAGACAATAAAATGAATTTTAATTTAGGCAACGCAGGAATTATATTAACTCAAGATATTCATCAACGTAAAAAAGGAGGTGGTTGGAAAAATGTTCAATTTGGATTTGGACTAAACAGAACTAATAATTTTAACAATCGTATTTATATTGAAGGAGTAAATTCAAAAAACTCACTTGTTGATACATATGCTGAATACGCTGACGGAATATATTACAGGGATATTGAAAAAGATAAATACGGTGATTATGCTTATGACCTGAATTTAGCATGGTGGACTTACCTGATTGATACAAGCGGTGGTTCTGCAACATATAAAAGTGCAGCACCTCCGGGTAATATTCTTCAAAGAAAATCAATAGAAAGCTGGGGATCAATGAATGAAATGGTTTTATCATTCGGAGCTAATTACAACGACAGGTTATATATAGGTGCTACTTTCGGTTTTCCTTATATTCGTTATTTTCAGCGTTCTACATACAGAGAAACAGCTTTAACAGACGCAACTTTACCTAATGATAAGTTCAGGGAATTCACTTTATGGGATGATCTGGAAACACGTGGATCAGGGTTTAATTTCAAATTCGGTTTGATATTTAGAGCAGCAGACTGGATACGTTTAGGAGCAGCTATTCATACACCTACATATTACAAAAATTTGACCGATGAATGGAACACTTCTATAAAATCTGAGTTTGACGATGGATTCAGCGAAGTAAGAAGTTCTCCATACGGAACTTTTGATTATGACCTCACAACACCATTGCGTGCAATAGGAAGTATAGCATTTATTATCGGTCAATACGGGCTTATAAGTGCAGATTATGAATACGTAAATTATTCAGAAGCAAGACTTCGCTCAAAGTCTTATAGTTTTTTTAATGAAAACGATGATATCAATGCAAAATATACTTCAACAGGAAATATCCGGGTTGGGACAGAATGGAGATACGAAAGGTTTAGGTTTAGAGGCGGTTATGCATTTTATGGCAGTCCATTTAAAAGCGGAATAAACGATGGTAAACAAAATTCATATTCGCTTGGATTAGGTTTCAGAGAAAAATATTACTTTATAGATTTTGCATGGGTTCTTACTAAATCATCTGAAGATTATTATCTTTACGGAACTCAGGATATTGTGGTTAATCCGGTTAAAAACGATTTTACAAATAACAATTTTTTATTAACTCTCGGATTAAGATTTTAATTGCTACATATTTAGTTTTGATTCTCAATCCTGTTTAAGCCCGCCTTTGCTTTCTGACTGATACTGGTTTTATATTCTTTAAATTTCAGGGATAAACATTTTTTATAATAGTATTTTGCCTTATCAAACTCTAATTTATTTTCGTAAATTAAACCTAGCTGAAGGGCAGAATTAGCAGCAAAATAATAAGGAAACCCGGCTCCTGAAATTAAAGTAATTTCGTAATACGGAATGGCTTCTTCAACTTTTCCCCATTCATGAAAAATACGCCCAAAACGATAATTATATTCCAATGAATCTTTTACGGTTTTTAAATCATTCATAGAAATTTCCTCCTTCAAAATATCAATTGCTTTCTGATAGTATCCGCCATCAAAAAGTAACCGTGCCTTAAGAAGATAAACATTCGGAATTTCATCTGATTCAGCTTCAATCACTGCCTGTTTATCAGCATCAACCATTGACTTATCATCAATTCTTAAAACTCTTGAAATATATTCTTTATATTTTTTCTCATCACTTTTGATAAGATAAAACCATGCAATTTTCTGATAAGCTGATTTAATATAATTACTGCCTTTGAAGTTTTGAATATAATTAAAAAAATAATTACAGGCATCATTATCAAGCCTGTTAAGCTTGGCAAGTCCTGTGAGGTAATCAAGGTAAAAAAACGAAAAATATTCATTAGTTTCAGGGCGTGATAAAAGCACTTCAATAGCTTTATCATTACTGCCTGTTCGTTTTAAAATACTTGCTTTTGAAAAACAAATCAATAAATTATCACTATCATAATTTTTAAACCTATCCATTAGTTTTAAGGCTTCTTTTTTATTACTCTTCAAATTAAGTTCAATAAATGACAAAAAGAATAAACTTTCTGGTTTCAAATACTCATAATTACTATTATCAGTTGCCAAATCAAGTACAATTGTTAATTCATTAACTCCCTGACTGATTGAACCATCCATGCCTGCTAATTTTGTTAACCATTTATAATTATCAGGAATAGTTCCAATTAGTGCATGTAACAAGCCTAATCCGATATAATTCGGTAAAAATTCGGGAAACAATTTTTGATTCTGCTCCAGTAAGTGATATGCTTTATTAATTTCAAACACGGCAGTAAAATATTCTCCGAATTTAATTCTTGCAAAAGCCCATTGAAGATAAACATTAGCCAAACAATAACGATAATATGGAGATGATTTATCTCCTTCAGATAATCTGTTTATTCTTAAAAATTTATTTGATTTTAATTTTTCAAAAGTAACTTCTTCTTCCCCAACAATTATTGTTAAAAAATCAATATAATTTTCAAGTAAATAAGGAATATTGTTTTCGGGATTTTGAAATTTTTCAATTTCAATCAATTTTTTGCCTTCTTCAAACTTTAAACTGATTATATCCGAATAAGCCTTTTTGCAATTTTCATTAAAATCATATTGTGCAAAGATCAACTCAGAAAGCAGTAATAGAATAAAGATTAACAAAAATTTAAATGATACCATAAGCATTCTATGTTATTTTGCTGTAAATATAAACAAAAAAGAGGAGTTCGTTTTTGAACTCCTCTTTTTTTATCTTTAAAATACTTAAACCCGTAAAAATTTAATTATTAACAATATCAACAATATCCTGGTCAACTAAAATTCTTCCGCAGTATTCACAAACGATAATTTTTTTATTCATTCTGATGTCCAATTGATGTTGAGGCGGTATTTTGTTAAAGCATCCTCCGCAGGCATCTCTTTCAATTTGCACAACTGCCAATCCGTTTCTCGCATTTTTTCTAATCCTTTTGTATGCAGTAAGCAAACGCTCCTCAATAAATTTCTGGTTCTCTTCAGATTTTTTAATCAATTGTTTTTCTTCTTTTTCAGTTTCAGTTACAATATCCGCAAGTTCACTTCTTTTGATTTCCAGATCGTCTTTTCTTTCCTTTAAAATCTGCTGTGAATTCTCAATATCTTCTTCAATAGCATTACATTTGAAATTGAATTCTTTTATTCTTTTTTCCGATAATTGTATTTCCAAAGATTGAAATTCAATTTCTTTGCTTAATGAATCGTATTCGCGGTTATTCCGGACATTCATTTGCTGTTCTTCATATTTTTTTATCAATGCTTTACTATCAATTATTGAATTTTCTTTCTCAGCAATTGACTGTTTTAATAATTCTAATTCCTTAATATAATTATCAATTCTTGTTTCAAGACCGGCAACTTCATCTTCAAGGTCCTGCACTTCAAGAGGTAGCTCACCCCTGATTATTCTGATCTTATCAGTTTGCGAATCAATTTGTTGTAATGTATATAAAGCAATTAATTTCTTTTCTATTGTTATTTCAATTCCCTGTTCTACTTCAGGAACATCAATTCTTTGGGATTTAATTTCTTTAGTATCGGTTTTTTTTTCGGATTTAGTTTTTTCCGATTTTTTGCTTTTTGCTTTGGATGTAGCTTTTGGTGTTGCTTTTGCCATAATTATAATAAATAATTTATTAAATTTGTATTTTTTTCTGAAATTCGGAGTGCAAATTTAGGAAATTTTTTTATAATAACTGCATATATTAATTCTTTTATAAATTGTTCGCTTTCAAAATGACCGATATCAGCAATTAATATTTTGTTATCAGCTTCAAAAAATTCATGGTATTTCACATCAGCAGTTATAAAAATATCAGCGCCTGCATTTATTGCATTACTGATTAGAAAGCTTCCTGAACCACCACACAAAGCAACTTTCTTAATTTTTTTACTTAGTAAATTTGAATGTTTTATACAATCGGCTTTTACAATTTTTTTTATTTTTTTTAATAATTCCAATTCATCTGCAGGCTGTTGCAGCTCTCCGATTATTCCAGCTCCTACCCTGTTAAACTCATTATCTAAAGTATAAATATCATAAGCAACTTCTTCATAAGGATGAGTATTAAATAAATTTTTCAAGATTTCCTGTTCCTTATAAACAGGATAAATAGTCTCAATTCTTATTTCATCTTCATAATGCAATTCATTAATTTCGCCAACATGAGGATTTGCCATTTCGTTAGCTCTGAATGAGCCGGTGCCTTTTGCATTAAAGCTGCAACTATCATAATTGCCAATAAATCCGGCACCAGCTTCAAATAAGGCATTTCTCACCTTGTCTGCACTTTCAACAGGGCAAAAAGTTACAATTTTTTTGAGTAAATTTTTTCTTGGTAAAAGTACACGGATATTTTTCAAGCCCAGTTTTTTACTAATTATAGCATTCACTCCATCAATTATATTGTCGGCATTTGTGTGAACAGCATAAATTGCAATATCATTTTTAATCGCTTTAACAATTATTCTTTCAACTGCATTTTTTCTGTTAATTTTTTTTATTCCTTTAAAAATCACCGGATGATGCGAAATAACCAATTGAAAGTTTTCAGCAATTGCCTCATCAATAATTTCTTCGGTTACATCAAGGCTAATCAGGGCCTTAGTAATTTCAGTTTTTTTTTCGCCAATAATTAAACCCGAATTATCGTAAGATTCCTGCAGCATTAAGGGAGCAAATTCCTCAATACAGTTTGTAATATCACATATTTTCATAGTTAATAATTTAAAATTTCTGTAAATCAAAATTAAACTAAATTAATCATTATTTATTGAAATATTTGTAAATTAAAAATAAACATATTAATTTTATCGTGTGAACTTTATCAGGATAATATTATTCCCCTTCTCGCTGTTGTACGGAATTGTTATTTCTCTAAGAAACAAAATGTTTGATTGGAAAATTCTACACTCTCAACAATTCCATATACCTATTATTTCTATTGGCAATCTCTCATACGGAGGCACCGGAAAAACGCCCCACATTGAATATTTGATTCGGCTTCTTAAAGATAAATATAATATAGCTACCTTGAGCAGAGGTTATGGCAGGTCATCAAAGGGTTTTGTGCTTGCCATGGAAGACTCAGATTATAAGGAAATTGGGGATGAATCATTGCAATACAAACAAAATTTCGAAAATATTGAAGTTGCTGTTGATAATTTTCGCAGAAGAGGAATAAAAATTTTAATAAATACTATACAAAAACTTAATGTAATTCTTCTTGATGATGCTTTTCAACATCGTTATGTAAAACCCGGCATGTCAATTTTACTAACAGATTTTCATAAACTATATGAAAATGATTATATTATGCCTTGCGGCACACTCCGCGAATGCAGAGGTGGCGCCAGAAGAGCCGATATTATAATTGTAACTAAAACTGATACTGTTTTTTCACCAATTACAAGAAGAAGACTAACAGGGCTGCTAAAACCTAAAGGTTATCAAAAATTATATTTTTCATACGTTATTTATGGAGAAAAGCTGCCTGTTCCGGGCATTGAAAAAAATATCAATAAAAAAACATTTAACACAATATTATTATTTGCAGGAATAGCAAATTCATATCCATTACAGGAACATCTGAAAAAATATTGTCAAGAATTGATAGTTCTTGACTTCCCCGATCATCATAAGTATACAACAAAAGATTTATATAAAATTATTGAAGCTTACAATGATATTTTTTCAAAAAACAAAATAATCATCACAACAGAAAAAGATGCAATGCGTTTAATTAAAACCGAATTAATAAAATATATAAAAGACTTTCCTGTATATTACATTCCTATTAAAATAAAGTTTCACAAAGATGATGCTGCAAAGTTTGACAAACAAATATTAAATTATGTTGCAAAAAATCAAAAAGACAGTAGGGTTCATAAAAAATAAAACCACATTAAAACCTCAAATCGGAATTATTTTAGGAACAGGTTTAGGAGGCTTATCCAAAGAAATTGATATAAAATTCAGCATTCCATACAAATCCATTCCAAATTTTCCTGTTTCAACTGTTGAAGGTCATAAAGGACAACTAATTTTTGGTACTCTTGGCGGAAAAAATGTTGTTGCAATGCAAGGAAGGTTTCATTATTATGAAGGCTATTCTATGAATGAAATAATCTTTCCTGTCAGGATTTTAAAATACCTGGGTATTGAATTGCTGATTGTTTCAAATGCAGGTGGCGGAGTTAATCCGGAATTTAATGTTGGTGATATAATGTTCATTACCGATCATATAAATTTAATACCTAACCCATTAATAGGAAAAAACGATAAGAAACTCGGTCCCAGATTTATAGATATGAATGGAGCTTATGATAAAAAAATAATAAGTAAAGCTATTAAAATCGCAAGACTTCATAACATCAAATATCAAACCGGCGTTTATGCAGGTATTACAGGACCTACCTTTGAAACACCATCCGAGTATAAATACTTAAAAATAATCGGTGCTGACGCTATAGGAATGTCAACCACGCCTGAAGTAATAGCAGCACGACATATGAATTTACCTTGCTTTGCAATTTCAGTAATTACTAATATTAACTTTGAAGGGAAACCTGTTGAAGTTTCGCATAAGGAAGTAATTGATACTACAAGTGTTGTTGAGCCGGAAATGACATTAATAATCAAAGAACTGATATCATCTCTTAATCCAAAACTTTTAACCTCCATGGCTTATTAATTTTACATCGCTTGTAAGAATTCGCTTTCATCAATAACCCACCTCCAATTAAACTTGTTCCGATAATAAAAGAGCTTTTGTCAATTATCGGATATTCATTATTTATTGTCCGGTTAAAAGCATCCAAAATTAAATAACCTGCTCCGGATATATAAGCTTCTCTTGAAAATAATGAAATAAACCACATCTCCTGAAATACTATAGTAATATCTTTTATAAGAATTTCAACATCATAATTTACAATAATACTTGAGTCGGTAATTATATTAATAGTACCTGAAAACTTTAATTCATCTTTTGTTTTAATGTAAATTTGATCACCTTCACGATATTTAATATTTTTAACAGTACCGGGTTTTTCCAGCAGGAGTATCATCTGGGCATTAACTGCTATGCTTAATGCTAAAAATAAAATTACTGTTAATAATAATTTTGTTGGTTTCGCCATAAAAATAAATTTGCAACAATAAAAATACAATTAAATTCAGATTAAAAACAACTTAGATTGTTAAAGTATCTTAAAAAATTTATAACAATTCTATAGTGTTTATTTTTAATTAATTATTTATTATTGCAAATTAAAGAAGATTTAAATTTTGAACGAAGAAAAAAATACCATATCAAAAAATCAAAAGATATACTTTGTATCTGATTTTCATCTAGGAATTCCCGACCATGATAGCAGTCTGAAAAGAGAAAAGTTATTAGTTAGATGGTTAGATGAAATAATTAAGGATGCAAAGGAAATATATTTGATGGGTGATATTTTTGATTTCTGGTTTGAATATAAAACCGTAATTCCAAAAGGATATGTTCGTTTGCTCGGGAAATTAGCCGAAATTACTGATTCAGGAATCCCTGTTCATTTATTTCTTGGCAATCATGATATCTGGGCTTTTAATTATCTTAATAAGGAAATTAATATTCAACTTCACCGAAAACCTGTTATTAAAGAATTTAATGGAAAAATCTTTTATCTGGCACATGGTGACGGACTCGGACCAGGTGATAGGGGTTATAAATTCCTAAAAAAAACTTTTGAGTGTAAACTTAATCAGTGGTTATTCCATTGGCTTCATCCGGATTTAGGGGCACAAATGGGCCTGTACTTTTCAAAAAAGAGCAGGTTGGCAAATTTAGCCAAAGAAGGCAAAAAAGAAAACAGTACTCCTCTTCAGGATGAAATGCTGTTTAAATATAGCAATGAAATTTTAAAAAAAGAACCTTCAATTAATTACTTTATTTTCGGACACAGGCATGTACCTGTAACTGCTCAGCTCTCCGAAACCTGTAATTTAATAATTCTCGGCGATTGGATAACAAATTTTTCTTATGCTGTCTTTGATGGAAATAAAGTAAAATTAAAATTCTATAAATCTAACTAAATGTAATAAACGCATTTGCAAGAAAATTCCAAACTGTAACTACTGCTATTGCAAAAACTTTTGACAGGTAAAAATTTAACTTAAATTTAGTTATGATTATCCAAAGGATAAGTGTGTTAATACCCAAACCTATCATTGAGATTATAATAAATTCCGAATATTCAACAAATATTTCAGGGTCGGTACTTTTAAAAGTCCAAACACGGTTTAAATAATAATTTGAGCTGGCTGCAAGAGTAAAACCTATTGCATTGGAAATATATTTCTGGATTTTAAGGATTTCCTTACAGATATATGTAAATCCGAAATCTACAAATAATCCAGAAAAACCTACAATTCCGAATTTTATGAATTTAAATAAAAAAGACAGTGACCAGATGTCGGACATAAATATAATAATTTACAAATCTTCTTAAATGATAATTTTATAAACTACATGATTAAATCACATTTATCATCCCTTTTTGAAAAGAGACTGTTTTATTTATAGATTCACCAGCAAAACCTTCTTCTCTCCGTTCCTGATAATATCAACAGTGATAATTTGTCCCGGATCAAATTTTTTCAGGCGATTCATATAATCATAAATATTTTTAACTGATTTACCTTCTATAGCAATGATTAAATCACCTTTCAACATTCCTGCACTTTCAGCGGGTTTTCCGTGAGTAACTCCACCCACAGCCAGGCCATTTTCCTGAGCAGATGTAAAATCAGGCATAATTCCCAGAGTAACTTTCAGCTTTTTTCCATATTTTGATTTTTTCTTCTGACCTGCAGCTTTGAATGTAAGCTTATCCGGTCTGTTGGTGATATCCA
>JAUWSB010000107.1 GCA_030610255.1 Bacteroidota bacterium | reverse complement strand
TTTCAAAATATGCAATTATATATGGTGGCGCGCAAAAGAACTTAGCTCCTGCCGGAGTTACATTTGTTATTGTTAAAAATGATGCTTTAGGAAAAGTTGACCATCCCATGCTTACAATGCTTGATTATAGAACTCATATTGATAAAGAATCAATGTTTAACACACCTCCTTGTGTTCCGGTTTTTGCAGCACTTCAAACATTAAAATGGCTGAAAAATATTGGTGGTGTTGAAGAAATGCATAAAATCAATATTAGAAAAGCAGGTATGCTTTATGACGAAATTGACAAAAATCCTCTTTTTAAAGGAACTGTTTTATATAAAGAAGACCGCTCATTAATGAACATTTGTTTCGTGATGAACGACGGATATGAAAAATACGAAAAAGAATTCTTTGATTTTGCTTCTGAAAGAGGAATGATAGGAATTAAAGGACACCGCTCGGTCGGTGGTTTCAGGGCTTCTACTTACAATGCTCTTCCAATTGAAAGCGTTGAAGCTCTTATTAGTGTAATGCAGGATTTTAAAAAAACAATTTAAAAATTTATTACTATGACTAAAGTTTTAATAGCAACCGTTAAGCCGTTTGCACCGGCAGCGGTTAATCAGATAAAAGAAATCTTTGATAAAGCAGGATATGAAACTATTCTTCTTGAAAAGTATCCGGAACAGTCGGATTTTGTTAAAGCAGTTGAAAATGTTGACGCTTTAATTATCAGAAGCGATAAAGCTACTAAAGAAGTTTTTGATTCGGGAAAGAACCTAAAAATTATTGTGAGAGCAGGCGCCGGATACGATAATATTGACCTTGAAGCAGCTACCGACAAAGGAGTTGTTGCAATGAACACTCCGGGACAAAACTCAAATGCAGTTGCCGAACTGGCACTCGGAATGATGGTTTACCTTATAAGAAACAAATTTAATGGCACTGCAGGTACTGAACTTCGCGGGAAAAAACTCGGAATCCACGCTTATGGAAATGTCGGAAAATATGTTGCCAGGATAGCAAAAGGCTTCGGAATGGAGATTTATGCTTATGACCCGTTCATTCCAAAGGAAACTATTGAAAAAGATGGAGTGAAAGTTTTGGATTCAGCTGAGGAACTCTATAAAACTTGCCAGTATGTTTCAGTACATATCCCTGCAAATGAAAAGACAAAAAACTCAATTAACTACGAACTTCTTTTATTAATGCCAAAAGGTGCTACACTTGTCAACACTGCAAGAAAAGAGGTTGTTTGTGAAGAAAGCTTATTAAAAATATTTGCTGACAGAAACGACTTCAAGTACATCTCTGACATTGCTCCGGATTGCAAAGACGAGATTGCTGAAAAATTCGAAGGAAGATTTTTCTTTACACCTAAAAAAATGGGTGCTCAAACATCTGAAGCTAATATAAATGCTGGTATTGCAGCAGCTACCCAAATCATCAATTATCTTGAAGAAGGTGATAAAACTTATCAGGTAAATTAATTAAAAGTTTAACTATTTAAAATAACTAAAAATATGGAAAATGAATTTGATAATGAAAAAACATATACTTTCTTCAGGTTTGAAGATTTGAGAATTTATCAGAAAGCACTGGATTATATCAATTGGGTTTATGAAGCAACTAAATTATTTCCCGAACAAGAGAACAACGATTTGGTTCCAAGGTTTAATAATGCATCCAGAAATATTGCTCTGAACATTGCCGAAGGTTCTGCAAGGAATAAAAGTCAGTTTGTTTATTATCTGAAAATGGCAAAAAGTTCAGTTAGAGAATGTCTGGTTTATACAACCATTTCACATAATCTGAATTATATTACAGATATTATGACAGATGAATCAAGAAATTATTTAATTGAAATGACAAAAATGATTGGTGCTCTTATTTCATCTTTACAAAGAAATAATTATAACAAAACTTCTACAAATAATTCTACAAATAATTCTACAAATAATTCTACAAATGAAGAAAAAGTAGAAGCGAATTCATACTAATTATGGCAATTTTAAAAGCATTTAAAGGGATACGACCCGTAAAAGAAAAAGCCCATTCAATAGCTTCACGTCCGTATGACGTTTTGAATAAAGAAGAAGCCCGGATTGAATCAGCTTATAACAAATATTCATATCTTCATGTTGTGAAACCTGAAATTGATTTACCGGATGATATTGATCCTCACGATAAAGCAGTTTACGAAAAAGGAAAAGAGAATTTTTTCAAACTGATAAACGATAAAATTCTGGTTCAGGATGATAAGGATTACCTTTACATTTATGCCCAGACAATGAACGGAAAAACGCAATACGGTATTGTTGGCTGTGCAGGTGTTGAGGATTACATGAACAATGTAATAAAAAAGCATGAACTAACCCGACCGGATAAAGAAGAAGACCGGATGAACCATATACGAACTAGCAGCATGAATTACGAGCCTGTTTTCTTTGTTTATCCTGCTGTTAAAGAAATTGATGATATTGTAACCGAAGTTATAAAAAATAAATCTGAATATGATTTTACTTCTGAGGATGGTTTCGGGCATCATTTCTGGGTTATTCGCGATCAGGATAAAATTAACAGGATAATTGAACTATTCAGGGATATTCCGGCTACTTATGTCGCAGATGGTCATCACAGAACTGCTGCTGCTGCTTTAGTAGGAAATGAACGTAAAAAAAATAATCCAAATCATAAAGGTGACGAGGAATATAACTTTTTCCTTGCTGTTCATTTCCCTGATAATCAATTAACAATTATTGATTACAATCGTGTAGTTGAAGACCTTAACGGAAACACACCTGAAGAATTTTTAGAAAAGCTTAAGAAAGGATTCATTATTGAAGATAAAGGAACTGAAATATATAAACCCGACCATTTACATAACTTTTCAATGTACCTTGACGGAAAATGGTATTCATTAACTGCAAAAGATGGTACTTACGATGATAACGACCCGATTGGTGTGCTTGATGTTACTATTTTAACAAAACAGATTTTAGATCCAATACTTGACATAAAAGACCTAAGACGCTCCAAACGAATTGATTTTGTCGGGGGTATTCGTGGTTTAGGTGAATTAAAGAAAAGAGTTGACAGCGAAGAAATGAAAGTAGCTTTTGCTCTTTATCCTGTATCAATGAAACAATTAATAAATATTGCCGATACAGGCAACATTATGCCTCCGAAAACCACATGGTTTGAACCAAAATTGAGGAGTGGATTAATTGTTCATTCATTGGATTGATACTTAGTGTTTGCAAGAAAACGCCAATAACTGCGTTATACTCATCTTAAAACACAGTCATCCGTACGGACTCCTGAGTTTTAAGATTTCGCATCCCGATTGCTATCGGGATGTTCTTGACGTTTTCTTATCAAACACTGAGTTTTCGTGTAAGGGCTGCTTAAGTTAGAATATAAAAGGGATCCGAACCCTCTGAGGACAAATTTAACCTGACTGGTTTGGTTCGGAACCCTTATTTTAAGTGTGAACTTCGGAAGGATAATAAATGATTAATTAAATAATACCACATATTTATTAACCTCTTCAGTTATTAGTTCCTAAATTTTCAAAAAAGTTCCTGTTTTTTATTAATTTATTTTCATTCTAAATAAGCTAATACTCCATATATTCCTGAAAAACAGACTGAAGGAAAGCTTTTCCTTCTTTAATAATTGAATCCTGAGATGTTGAATCAATATTTATGTAATAGAAATGATCAAAGCGGTTATCATAAAAGAAATCGCCTGAAGGTCTTATCCAACCTATTCCTTCTTCAAAAGCTACATAAGCAAATTCTGGACTTTCGGAATTAAGCAGGTTTTTACTCCAATGAAATTCTTTTGTATCAATTTCTAATTGCGGTAATAGTGTTCCGACTATATCTGTTTGTGAGCCCAGTTTATCACACTTCATTCCCTTATATTCATCCTTAATCACATTGCCGAAAAACAATAAAGGGATTTTATGATATTCAGGTGAAAAATAACTCCAGTTACGATATGAATAATGGCTATGGTCAGCTACAACAATAAATAATGTATTATCAAACCATGCCTGCTTCTTTGCTTTTGAAATAAAATCGCCAAGGCAGCTATCGGTGTACCACGCCGAATTAAGATACATATTTACATTATCACCCCAGAATATCTTTTTATCCATTGGCATATCAAAAGGTGAATGAGTGCTTATAGTAAATAATGTTGAGAAAAAAGGTTCTTTTTCTATATTTAACTCTTGTAATTGCCAATCAAAAACAAATTCATCATGGATACCCAGCTTACCTTGCGGGATATCATCCGGAAAATCATATATTTCAATAATCTTGTCAAAATCATTATAAATAATATAGCTTCTGATATTTCCATAAATAAGCTGCCCGCCAAAATAAAATGAAGTTGAATAACCTGTATTTTTTAATAAATGATTTAAGCTTGGAAGTTTTACGAATTTATCGGGCTGTACTGTAATTGCAGAAATAGGATGTGCCGGAAAACCACTGAAAATTGAAGCCATTCCCTGTTCCGAACGGGTACCGGGTGAATAAATGTTTGTAAAAAGTATCCCGTCTTTTTCCAGTTCCCTGAACTTTGGCGTAATACCGGGCTCACCACCCAGCGATTCTATTAAATCACCTGACCAGCTTTCCATTATTATCAAAACAATATTCGGACGTTGTGTTTTTAAAATATAGATTGTTGAATCAATTGGTGTCTTATAAATTTCATCTACAATTATTCCGGCTTCTTCGGAAGAATAAAATTCAAAAGGGTTTTTACCGAAATTTCTCAGATTTTCAAATATGCTGATGTATAAATTAAACCCTGAATTTACTGCTGCCAGATTTAAAATATTGTGTTTTGAATAATATGACTGGCTTTGATTGATTGGAATTTGTCTTATTCCCCCTCTCATTCCCACAACAAGTAAAACAGGTGTAATTAATAAAAATAAAATAGAAAAAATATAATTTCTTTTTATCTCTTTTATTTTCTGATAAAAGAATTTCCTGAAAATAAAAAATCCTATTAAAAACTGTAAAATCAATATCCCGATAAGGATAAAAAATTTATCTGTCTCAGCAGAATCATATATTTCGGTTGGATTTGATAAATACTTTAATGCTTTGTAATGTAGCTTTGTTTTCCATTCCTCATATATTCCCAATTCTGCTGTTGTCAACAATGAATAAAGAAATAAAATTATTGCAGTATAAACTTTGTTGAAAATATTCAACCAATCAGGATAGTATAACGATTGAACAAGTAATATTAAAAATGGAACTAACAGAATATAGCATGTAGAGGCAATATCAAGATTGATCGCATACCAGAAAGAAGCAATTAATTCGCAAAAACTTATATCTTCAATAACAAGGAATTTATAATTATAAATCAGGAAAATTGCTCTAAGAAAAGCAAAAAACAATAACCAGAAAATAAATTGTTTTATTAAAGATTTAAGTATTGTTTTCATAAAATAAATCCCGGAAAAATTGCAGCAAAAATATAAATTAAACCCATAGAAATCAAGGATTCAAAAAATGATACAGCTAAAGTATTGATTTTCCTGATAATATGATATTATTTATATGTAAATTACTTTTCAACGCGTTTAATTCATTAAAAAATTCTAATTTTGTATATCTAAACTTTTAAGATATGAGCATTAAAGATAATCTGTCGGTTTTGCTGAAAGAAATCCCTGAAAATGTAAAATTGGTTGCTGTTTCTAAAACCAAGCCAATAGAAGATATTTTAGAAGCTTATAATGCAGGGCAAAATATTTTTGGAGAAAATAAAGCTCAGGAAATGATAGCCAAGCAACCGCAACTTCCGGAAAATATTCATTGGCATTTTATCGGGCATATGCAAACAAATAAAGTCAAGCATATCGCTCCCTTTGTCGCTTTGATTGAGGCTGTTGACAGTTTAAAACTCTTAAAAGAGATAAGCAAACAAGCAAATAAAATTAACAGAGTAATTGATTGTTTGCTGCAATTTCATATTGCCACTGAGGAAACCAAATTCGGTTTAGACTTTGATGAAGCAAAGGAAATTCTTGATAATCCCGAATTTAAAATCATGAAAAATATCAGGATAACAGGTGTGATGGGAATGGCAACATTTACAGATAATACCGAATTGATTCGTAAAGAATTTCGTACTTTAAAAGATTATTTTTACAAGCTGAAAGAAAATTATTTTTCAGATAAAGATTACTTTAAAGAAATTTCAATGGGAATGTCAGGCGATTATAAGATTGCAATTGAAGAAGGAAGCACTATTGTGAGGATTGGAAGTATAATTTTTGGAGCAAGAACATAGTAAGATAAAAGATAAAAGCGACACGAAGTTAGCCCGTATGGGTAAAAAGTAAAAAGAAGTCAGTAGTTGGCAACAAGTAATCGTGTTATAAGTAACCAGTGTGATCAGTAACTAAAAACTTTAAACCAATTTAAAATAGATTATGCAAACAACCATTCAAATATCAACCGATAAAAATAACGGGCTTTATGATATTACTGACCGGATTGCAGAGATTGTAAAAAATAGTAATGTCAAAACCGGTTTTGTAAATATTTATGTTCAGGGAGCAACAGCCGGTATTATGATACAGGAAAACTGGGATGAATCTGTGCAAAACGATGTTATAACACTTTTAAGGAAATTAATTCCGGCAGGGATTTGGGAGCATGATGCTCAGGACAATAATGGCGATGCTCATTTAAAAGCGGGTATTGTTGGTCCAAGCGAAACAGTTCCGATAATCAATGGCAACATGGGTTTATCAACATGGCAAAATATTTTTGTTTGCGAATTTGACGGACCACGAAAGCAACGAAATATTGTTGTTACTATTAGTGATGCATAACATTACATCTAATCCCAAATCCGTTTAGCTCATTGCATTTATTACCTGCACAGAGAATACAAAGGTTCTTTCCTTGTTTTTTTATTATTCTTGACGACATAATGCTTTCGCCACATTTATCGCAAATTATGCTTTCATGCGAGGGTGCATAATCAGGAATTTCTATATCAATTTCTTCAATTTTGAAAATTTTATCAAAATCAAGATTTAAAACTGCAAATGCTGTTTCAATACCTGCTTTTTTTAGTTTAGCAATCTCTTCATCAGAGCGGTTCTGTTCTTTAATGACTTTCTGATATTGACCGGAAAAATTATTTTTCGTCTGATGAATGTATTTTCCGGCTTCAGGTCGGGTAGAAATTCTGATACCTTTACCATCTCTTTTTGATAATGTAAAAGCGGTTTTCCCAACATCTTTGAATATTAAAGAATTGTTTCCAAAAGAACAAGCTGTAACAAACTGAATGCCATCGCTCACACAATTGTTGGTTTCAACAATAGCCAAAAGGTTTTCCATTCCATCAGACTGAACTTTGATTTTTTGCATAACATAAGTGGCAGCCATAACACCCATTGCCAGTCCCGGACAAAAATGTCCGTGCAACTGACCGGCTTTTAATAATAATTTATCGGTTTCGCCTGCAAGGATATGAGAAAAAATTTGCCTGCGAGGTGAGGATTTTAAATTACCTACTGTGATAGCTTCATTGTTTGCCTGAAAAAAAGAGTTATCACAAGGTTTGATATCAATCACGGGTGTTCCGTTGATAGCATCAAGCCCTTTAACTTTTAATTCATTACCTTTCCGTTCTAATAAATTTACCGTCGTGATTCCTATGGATGTTGGTCGCCTGGGACTCCGGGATGCGAAAACTCCCTTTAATTCACCAGTAAAAGTTATGGTTTTTAAATCATACCCTTTTGATTTGTGAAAGCCAAACACAACATCAATAAATTCAGAGTCTTCAATTTTAAATAGTCCGTCAATGAATTCTTCTTTAATGATGATGGTGCTTTCGTGCTTTTTCATTTCCGTTGGATTGGTTGGCTCTGTAAATCTACTTTTAACCACTCCTATTTCATTTATGTTCATCATAATTTAGTTCTTATATTCTATACTATTATCCTGAAAAACTTTGCTAAAAAAACAAAGTTATTTAGCAAATCCACAATTAGTAAGCGATTGCTGAATAACATGTAACTTGCCATTTATGGCGCTATGTTATTTGTAGAAATAAACTACAACTTGATTATCAAACTTTTTTACAAATTTAAATTTAGAATTAATATAATGATAGATTTTTTGTATTTTTGTAATAGAAAAAATACAAATTAGAAATTGCTATATTTTTTTTCACACTCCTCAAGTTTAG
>JAUWSB010000075.1 GCA_030610255.1 Bacteroidota bacterium | reverse complement strand
GAGGCACTTCGGCATAATGCGAAAATTCAAGATTTGAAGTTGCCCTTCCTGATGAAATTGTTCGTAAGGTTGTGACATATCCGAACATTTCTACCAATGGTACTTTTGCATGTATTACCTGATTACCTATTTTTGAAACCACATCTTCAAGCTGTCCTCTTCTTTTATTCATATCACTTGTAACTTCTCCGATATATTCATCCGGAGTGATAATTTCGGTTTTCATGATAGGTTCAAGTAAAACCTGTTTGGCTTTTTTACATGCATTTTTAAATGCCAGACTAGCTGCAATTTCAAACGATAATGAATCGGAATCAACGCTATGGTATGATCCGTCAAGCAAACGAACTTTTAAATTATCCATTGGGAACCCTACTAACACTCCATTCATCATTGCAGACCTAAATCCTTTTTCAATTGCCGGAATATATTCTTTTGGAATTTTTCCACCCTTAACTTCATTTATAAATTGCAATCCCTTAACCCCTTCATCAGCAGGTGAAACTTTTACTAAAATATCAGCAAATTTTCCCCTGCCTCCTGTTTGTTTTTTATATATTTCTCTATGCTCAACAGTATCAACAATTGCTTCTTTATAAGCCACCTGTGGTATTCCCTGACTACAATCAATATTAAATTCTCTTTTTAACCTGTCAATTATTATTTCAAGGTGCAACTCACCCATGCCATTAATAATTGTCTGCCCTGTTTCTTCATCAATTCTAACAGTAAAAGTAGGGTCTTCTTCAGCCAGTTTATTTAATGCAATACTCAGCTTATCAACTTCCTCCTGGGTTTTCGGTTCAATTGCCATACTGATCACCGGCTCAGGGAATAAAATTTTTCCAAGTATCAAAGGATGTTTAATATCTGTAAGCGAATCGCCTGTGCGAATTAGTTTAAAACCGATAGCTGCACCAATATCACCTGCTTCAATTTTTTTCATGGGTTTTTGTTTATTTGCATGTATCTGCATGATACGGGCAATGCGCTCTTTTTTATTGGTATTTGTATTCAGCACATAAGAACCTGCATCCAGAGAACCTGAATAAACTCTGAAAAATGCTACTCTTCCAACATAAGGATCGGTAGTTATTTTAAATGCCAACGCACTGAATGGTTCTTTTGGGTCGGCTTTTCTAATTTCTTCTTTATTTGTATATGGATTTATTCCGGTAACGGGAGGTATATCAAGGGGGGATGGTAAAAATGCTGCTACTGCATCAATTAATCTCTGTACACCTTTATTTTTATATGAGGAACCGCAAATAACAGGTGTAATTCTCATTTCAATGGTTGCTTTTCTAATAGCTGATATTATATCATCTTCTGATATTAATTCGGGATTTTCAAGAAATTTAACAAACAACTCATCATTTTCTTCAGCAACACCTTCAATTAATTTTGTTCTGTATTCAAGCACAACTTCTTTGATCTCATCAGGCATATCAATTTCAAAAATTTTCGAACCTTTTGAATCGTCATCCCACACATAAGCTTTATTTTTTATAAGATCAACAATTCCCTGAAACAAATCTTCCGAACCAATCGGTATTTGAACAGGAATAGGATTGGCTTTTAATTTTTCTTTGATCTCAGAAACTACTTTGAAAAAATCGGCTCCTGCACGATCCATTTTATTAATGTAGCATAGACGTGGAACATTATAGTGGTCGGCTTGTCTCCAAACGGTTTCGGATTGCGGTTCAACGCCACCGACAGCACAGAACAGGGCAACTGCTCCGTCAAGCACTCTCAACGACCTTTCAACTTCAACCGTGAAATCAACATGACCCGGAGTATCAATTATATTAATTTTGTATCGTTTGTTATTATAATCCCAGAAAACAGTTGTTGCTGCCGAAGTAATGGTAATGCCTCTTTCCTGCTCCTGTATCATCCAGTCCATAGTTGCAGTACCATCGTGAACCTCCCCGAGCTTATAATTAATACCGGTATAATACAATATGCGCTCTGTAGTTGTGGTTTTACCCGCATCTATATGAGCCATAATGCCAATGTTTCTTGTATGTTCTAATTTTTCAGACATTGTTTGTATTATACCTTTTCTTATATTTTTTAAAATCTAAAATGAGAAAATGCTTTATTGGCTTCAGCCATCCTGTGAGTATCTTCTTTTTTCTTAAATGCAGAGCCTTCTTCTTTATATGCTGCAATAATTTCACCTGCTAATTTTTGTCCCATGCTTTTTTCATGGCGTTTTCGTGCATAATTTACCAAAGCTTTCATCCCGATAGACATTTTTCTTGACGGTCTGATCTCTGACGGGATCTGGAAAGTAGCCCCACCAATTCTTCTGCTTCTCACTTCAACAGATGGAGTAACATTTGCCAATGCTTTTTTCCAAACTTCCAATCCATTCTCTTTTGTTCTTTCTGAAACAATATCAATTGCTTCGTAAAATATTTTAAATGAAAGGTCTTTCTTTCCTTGTAACATTATATTATTAATAAATTTTGTAACCAAAACATCTTTATATTTTGGATCAGGAAGAATAGTTCTTTTTTTGGGTCTTGATTTCCTCATTTTATTATATTACAAATTAAGATTTTATTTTTTCTTAGGTCTTTTAGTACCGTATTTTGATCTTCTTTGCGTTCTGCCTTCAACGCCGGAAGTATCCAGGGCGCCTCTTATAATATGGTATCTAACACCAGGAAGGTCTTTAACTCTTCCACCCCTGATCATAACAATTGAGTGTTCCTGCAAATTATGACCTTCACCCGGAACATAAGCATTAACCTCTTTTCCGTTGGTTAATCTAACTCTTGCAACTTTTCTCATTGCCGAATTCGGCTTTTTTGGTGTGGTTGTATAAACTCTCACACAAACGCCTCTTTTTTGAGGACATGAGTCTAATGCAGGCGCTTTACTCTTGTCTGTTAATTTTTTTCGCCCCTTGCGAACTAATTGTTGTATTGTAGGCATATTAATTTTTTTTGTTTAATAAAAACGCTCTCTAAAATACTTTAAATTTATTATGATCTGGAAAAATATAAGGAAAGATATTAACGATTCAGACAATTTTCCCTGCAAATTTCAAATAAAATTCTTGTTGTTTTTTCTTGCAGTTGAAACCTATATTTGTCTGTGTTTATCAGGTTCCTCAAGCTTTTCAACCAATTCAATAAGTACACCTCTATTTTGCGGCTGCAAAGGTAAAAATTAATTTTATATTTCCAATATAATTTTGTAAAAAATATTTCTATGATGATTTGGATATTTAAAAATAATTTTTATTTTTGTGAATAATAAAGAACAATAATAATTGTACATTACATGACGTATTTGGATTTAATGTGCAATTACTTAGAGTAAAAATTGTTTTTATAGACAAGTTGGCAGAAATGGAATCAATCCAAAAGTAAAATCTGAATAATCAAACAATTCAATTAACCTTTTAAAACTTATCAAAATGAAAAACAAAACAACATTTACCAACAGTTTAGCTTTCTTTTTCCTTGTTTGTCTAATATTCAATAGCTGCACTCAAGGACCAATAGATGCAACTAGTGAAATTACAGAGGCTAATAAAGGATTTATGGAAGCATTTAACAGTGGTGATGCAAATGCATTAGCCAAGAATTACACAAGTAATGCAAAATTGTATCCTTCAAACAGTGATGTAATTGAAGGACAAGAAGCTATTTTCGAATTTTGGAATGCAGTCATGAATATGGGGATAAAAAAAGCCCTTTTAGAAACTGTAACTGCTGAAAGCTTTGGAAATATTGCTATAGAAGAAGGCAGATATAAACTTTATGTTGAAGGAGACCAAATAGTCGATCAGGGCAAATACATTGTAACCTGGAAAAAAGAAGATGGACAATGGAAACTTCACCGTGACATCTGGAACACAAGTAATCCTGCACCACAGCCCAGGGCATCTTTAAATGACACTGTATGGGTAGTCTGGAATCGTATTAAAGCTGATAAAGTGTCACAGTTTGAGGATTTTAACTTTAATTACTTAGAACCGGCTGCGGCAGAGTATTATCCGCAGATGAGGAAAACAGTAAGGACGCTAAGACCTGTTGAACAAAACAAGGATGGAACATATACTTATTTTTATTTGATGGACCCTGGAATAAGCCCTGACGGATATGATATGATACTTCCTTTGACCGCTAAATACGGTGAGGAAAAAGCCAGTGAATATCTGAAAATGTTTAGGGATTGTTTAAAAGACGGGAAACAAGAATGGATAGTGACTGTTCAAACAGCTTGGTAACTGCTATTAAAATTGAAGGTTCAACTTCCGCTACACATCAAATGTAAGTAAGCTGGGTGAAAATGCTAAATTTGAAACAAATCAATATAAAGAAACATAATAGCACCCTGATAACAATATAGTTCTGAATTCCCAGCCTACTCATATTTGAGTACCGTTAGCCAAAATTGGCGAAATGTTTATATATACCAAAACTATAACTATAAAGGAGGTAAAAAATGGAAAATTCAGTAAAAATTGGTTGGATTCTTATGTTGATACTTGGATTGTATCGGATAATGGCAAGTATCAGTCTTGTGACTATGCAACAAGCAGATATTACAGCAGGTGTCAATTTAGCTACAACTGGGATTGCGATTATATTTATAACACTTGCAAGTTACAAAAAAGCCCAGAAGTGGTCTTGGTGGTGTTTATTAGTAATAGGAATCGCTCCACTTTTAAGTTGCTCTATCTTGCATGGAATAGATGTTTGGACTGCTATAGGTTGGATAATATTCATCCTTGCTATTGTTATTCCAGCAAAGGCAATACTGTGCAAAAAATCCGCTTAGGTGAGATGTGTGCAGCCAACTTCGGCTAACAAATAAGGATTAAACGCTGAAGTGCGCAACACCTTCTGCGATTTAATCCTCTGCTGTATGGAACCGGAATATTATAGGGATTCAATATGATTCGTAAAAGATTGTTAAGTAAATATTTCCGGCAGGCTATGTAAATTATTAAAATTACAAATATTTTTTATATTTGCAGAAAACGGATATAATATCAGAATGATACAAGAGCTTTTAAGACACAAGAACAGCAAAACATTATAAATTTGTTTCCAAAACCAAAATAACTTCTCCTTGAAGATCATCTTAGCTCAAATAAAAAAGCTTATTTCTAAACGATATATTTTATTCGTAATTCTATTCCTTATTATTGCAGGTTTTATTATTTACAGCAATACTTTTCGTGCTGAATATCAGCTTGATGATGGCATACACATTCTGTTTAACGATGATATAAAAGATCCTGGGAATTTCGCAGCTATTAACAAATGGACAGAATTTTCCAAACGACCATTATCAAAATTTACACTCGCTTTAAATTTCAGTCTGCATCAGTATGATGTGTTTGGTTATCATTTGGTCAATATTATTATACATATTCTAACATCCTGTTTTGTATTCCTGATTATATTGGAGATCCTTAAATCCCCTGTTTTTAATGACCAACAACCTCAAAAAAATCATACCATCATAGCATTCTTTTGTGCGTTGATATTTCTGGCACACCCTATCCAAACCCAGTCAGTTACTTATATTGTCCAGCGTATGACTTCACTGGCAGGACTTTTATATTTGATGTCAGTTTATTTTTATATTAAGGGAAGGTACTTCCACATCCAGCACAGGAAAACATCTATTATATGGTATATCTTAGCCATTTTTGCAGGTATAGCCGCATTTTTATCCAAACAAAATGCGATCACGTTTCTTCTGGCCTGGTTGCTGATCGAACTGTTTTTTATTCGGAATAAAAACAATAAACTGTACAAAACGTTCCTGATCAGTGGTTTTGCCATTATCATTTTAGGAATAACAGGGGCATTATTCTGGAAAGGATTACCTAGTGAAACCAGCGAAATAAGCAGGGCAGAATACCTAATTACGCAATTCAGGGTCATTATCAAGTATATTCAACTCTCAGTTATACCAATACAGCAAAATCTCGATTATGATTTTTCTGTTTCAACAAGGATTTGGGGAGTAAAGGAGTTGTTGAGTTTAGGAGTAATTATTTTATTGGTTGGATTAGCCATCTTCTCATTTAAGAATTACCGTTTGTTTTCATTTGGTATTTTTTGGTTTTTCCTGACCTTATCTGTTGAATCCAGTATTATTCCAATAAAGGACGTAATTTTCGAACACAGGCTCTATGTTCCTGTTATCGGCATTATTCTTATTCTGGTTTATGGTCTCTTTCTGATCCTTTCCAGAAAAAATATCTCATTTTTCATCCTTGCGATGATGGTAATCACCCTGCTTTTCGGCATTCTGACTTATACCAGAAATGAAGTATGGAAAACCAATTATTCCCTTTGGAAAGACACTTATGAGAAATCCCCTGATAAAGCCAGGCCAAATCTGAATTATGGAATTGCCAAACTTAAGCAGGGCGACTATAGAGGTGCTTTGGAGTTGCTTACCAGAACAATTAAGATTGATCCGCGGAATATGAAGGCATATTTCAACAGGGGGAATGTCAGAAGTTATTTTAAGGACTATCAGGGGGCCATTGAGGACATCAGTATTTTTATCAGTGAACAACCTGATTTTGCTGATGCCTATGATGGACTGGGAAAGGCCAAATTACACTCGGGTGATTTTAGTGGAGCCATCAATGCTTTCAACAGGGCTATTGAAATTGATTCCTTTCATGATAAGGCCCATTTTAACAGGGGTACTGCAAAGATGTTTCTGCAAGACTATCAGGGAGCAATACTAGATTTTAATAAATCAATGGAGCTGAATAGTTCAAACCCTGCAACCTATAATTTTATCGGGCAATCCTATGTTTACATGGACAAAAAGAAGGAAGCCATGGAGCACTTCACAAAAGCTATCGAAGTCGATCCAACCTATGCCATGGCCTATTTTAACAGGGCTTATCTTCATATGGGGCAGAATCATGTTGACGAAGGCTTCAATGATTTTAACAAGACAATAGAGCTCAATCCTAACATTATATTGGCTTATAAAGGCCGTGGATTAATTTATTATTGGCGAGGTAAGTATGAGCTTGCTTATCGTGATTTAATACATGCACAAAATTCAGGAGCTGAAATACCACAGGGTCTGCTTAAGGAAATAGAATTGCTGCTTTTGAAACAAACTGATTAATTATTAGTAATAAATAGTATACAAGAAAATGCCAGTGCCCAACAAGTCAATAAAAAGCATGACTAAGAGTAATGGTTTTCCTGAAGATTTTAACTAAACCTGCCTTCACTAAAGTTACGGCAGGCAGGTTTGATCAATATTAAAACAAGACACGATTGTGGTAAAAGCCCGGTACGCTTTTTATTATCAAACGTTATGTTTTATATAAATCAATGATATATTATGAAGATAGGAATGATTTTAGACAACACATTTCCACCTGATCCGAGGGTAGAAAATGAAGCGTTTACGTTAATAAAAAATGGGCATGATGTGTATTTGTATTGCCTTGATTATTCTCATAGTCTTGCTGAATATGAAATAATCAATGGTATTTATGTGTACCGCCAAAGATTGCCCAAATACTTATACAGTTTGTCTGCTCTTGCCTATACAATACCTTATTATCATTTCTATCTCAAGAAAAGTTTATCAAAATTTGTTGCAAAAAATGAAATTCAAGTATTACATGTACATGATATTCAGGTGGCTCGAAGTGTATTTAACGTAAATAAAAAATTTAATTTACCTATTGTTCTGGATCTTCATGAAAACAGGCCTGAAATAATGAAGTATTATGCACATGTGAAATCGCTATTAGGTAAATTATTAATCTATCCCTCTATATGGAAAAAAAATGAATATAAATACATTAAACAAGCTCAAAAGGTAATTGTGGTAACCGAAGAAGCTAAAGAATATTACTTACAGAAAATTCCGGTAAATGAAAACAATTTCTATGTTGTACCCAATACAGTTAGAAAGGAATTTTACAGTAATTATAGTTTAAATAAGGAAATTATAGATCAATACGCTAATCATTTTACTATGCTATATATAGGAGACACTGGGCTTAGACGAGGAATAGAAACAATGATTAAATCACTTGAATATTTAATTCACGAAATACCAAATATTAAGATAGTAATTGTAGGAAAAAGCAAAACAGATCCATTGCTTAAAAGTCTAATTGTTGAGTTAGGTTATGAAAATTATGTCGATTTAACAGGATGGAAGAATTTTGAATTGTTTCCATCTTACATTATCGCCAGTGATATAGGTGTTTGCCCGATTCATAAGAATATACATCATGAAACCACATATGCTAACAAGATATTTCAGTATTTAGCATTTGGTAAACCTATTATAGTGAGCGATTGCAAAGCACAGGCAAAAATTGTCCAAAGATACGATTGTGGCCTGGTTTTTAAAGATCAAGATGCCAAAAATTTTGCAGACAAAATTTTGACATTGTACCGTAATAAAAATTTAGTCCAAAAATTTTCTAACAATGGAAAAAGAGCGATTAATGAAGAACTAAATTGGGAAAAAACATCAATTGAATTGAATAAATTATACGATGAAATATGAAAAATAATGGTTTTAGTAGTAGATACAGCACAACACATAAAAAAAGGTTCCAAAGAACATTTGACTTTATGGAAGGATTGATTTCAACTCCAGATAAAATATTTGACTTAGGTCCTGTTAATCCGTTTTCAAAACTAATGATCGATAAAGGCTATAATGTCCAAAATACATCAGAAAATATAGATCTGGATTTTGATTATGATATGGTAAAAAGTAATGAATTTGATATCGTTATAGCATTTGAAATACTTGAACACCTTGTATCACCTTTCCCTTTATTGCGTTCTATTAAGGCTCCAAAGCTTATTGCTTCAGTTCCATTAAAATTGTGGTTTGCTAATGCATATTGGAAAGAAAATGATCCTTTTGACAGACATTACCATG
Source organism: Bacteroidota bacterium (assembly GCA_030610255.1). Lineage (GTDB taxonomy): Bacteria > Bacteroidota > Bacteroidia > Bacteroidales > JADFUO01 > JADFUO01. The sequence continues at coordinate 2,189 of JAUWSB010000075.1, read as the reverse complement.
AATTTGAGCCCAGGCAATTTGATATGCTTTTAAACAAAGCAGGCTGGGAAATACATAAAAGCGAAAAATGGATAAGCAGCTCTAACAAAATAGGAATCAGGCCTTTGTTAAGAAAGTTCACGCCAAGATATTATATAGTTTATTGTGAAAGAAATAATACACAAACTAAACATAACAAATAAGGATTAAACGCTGAAGAATTGAGAAAAAGCAAGAGATAAATTTTTTGATATTCTTAATTCTAAAATCTTAATTCTTAATTCTTAATTCTGCATTCTTTCTTCCAAATAATCTATTTTTGTATAATCTTTTCAAAATATTAAAAAATTAATAATGAAAGAACAGTATTTTACACAGAATAATATTTTTGAACAATCATTAAAAATTAAAGAGATCGTTCAAAAATTTTCAAGTCATAAAAATTTTTTTATAAAAAACCAAAGTACTGCCCTTCTTGTAGTGGATATGCAGAATTATTTCCTTGACCCGGATTCACATGCTTTTATTCCGTCTGCCAAAGCTATAATCCCTAATATTAAATTGTTGATCAAAACCTGCCTTCAATTTGAAATACCGGTAATATTTACTCAACATATAAACAACGAACAAAATGCAGGTATGATGAATATTTGGTGGGATGATTTTATCACAGAAAAAAATCCGTTAAGCAAAATCAACGAAGACGTTTATATTCCAGATTTATTAATCATTAAAAAAACACAATACGATGCATTTTATAAAACCAGACTTGAACAGGAATTAAAACAATTGAACAAAACCCAATTAATTATTTGCGGTGTTATGACAAACCTTTGCTGTGAGACAACTGTAAGAGCGGCGTTTGTCAGGGGATTTGAACCTTACCTGCCAATTGATGCAACTTCTGCTTATAATTTTGACTTTCATCTGTCAACAATCAGAAACCTGGCGTATGGTTTTACTACTCCTGTTTTAACAAATGAAATAATTGTAAAAATTAATTTAAAATGCTCATCAAAAAAGATATAATCATTATAGGTGGCGGTCCTGCCGGAATTGCTGCGGCTATTCAACTGAAAAGATATAATATCAACTCATTAATAATTGAGAAAGACACTTTAGGAGGGCTTTTAAAAAATGCTTTTAAAGTTGAAAATTATTTGGGTTTTCCCGATGGGATAACAGGGGAAACCTTAGTGAAACTCATTAAGCAACATTGTGAAAAATACAAAATTGATGTGTTTTACAACGAAGTAATTGATCTTGATTATGATAATAAGTTTATTATAAAAACCAAAACAAAAAAGTTTGAAAGTAAAATTGTAGTTATTGCCTCAGGCACAAAACCAAAAACATTAAAAAAATATAATTCCGGTAAAATATTTTACGAAGTTTATAAAATAAAAGACGTTAAGGATAAAACCATTGGTATAATTGGAGCCGGTGATGCTGCTTTTGATTATGCACTTACTCTTGCAAAAAACAATAAAGTATTAATTTTTAACAGGAGTGAGAAAAATAAATGCAATCCTGTTTTATTTGAAATGTGTAAAAATAACAAATCAATTAAAGTTTTTTATAACAGAAATTTTGATTCTTTACAAGTTACAGATAAAAAAGCCAAAGCCGTATTTCAATATAAAAATTCTTTTGAAAATTATCTGACTGATTATATTATTTTTGCCGCCGGAAGAGAACCACAACTAAATTTTTTAAATAATTCGATCAAAGAAAAATTAAACTATTTAACTGACAATCATAAACTTTATATTATCGGTGATGTAGCAAACGGCATGGCACGGCAAGCTTCAATTGCCGCAGGAGATGGGATAAAAACGGCAATGTTAATAGTGTTTGCAAGAAAACGCCAATAACTGCGTTATATTCATCTTAAAACCCAGTCATTTACGTTAGTAAACTCCTGAGTTTTAAGATTTCGCAAGCCTTGTTCTTGACGTTTTCTTATCAAACACTGAGTTTTCGTGCAAGGACTAATTAAAAAAAGCCAGCTCCAGAAGAACCGGCTCAATTAAAAAGGAGGTAACTTATTATCTGTCAATCACAAATTTTTTGTTATAAAAATTACCGTCTTTTTCCAGTCGCAGAATATATATGCCGTTAGGTAATTCATTAAGTAATATTTCTTCTGAATTTGTTCCCTGATTTAAATTTATTTTATTTTTAATAAATACTTGTCCGAGAAGGTCTAT
>JAUWSB010000154.1 GCA_030610255.1 Bacteroidota bacterium | reverse complement strand
ATAGACCTTCTCGGACAAGTATTTATTAAAAATAAAATAAATTTAAATCAGGGAACAAATTCAGAAGAAATATTACTTAATGAATTACCTAACGGCATATATATTCTGCGACTGGAAAAAGACGGTAGTTTTTATAACAAAAAATTTGTGATTGACAGATAATAACTTAGTAAAATAAGTTACCTCCTTTTTAGTTAAGCCGGTTCTTCTTGTAGCCGGCTTTTTTTAATTAGTCCTTGCACGAAAACTCAGTGTTTGATAAGAAAACGTTAAGAACAAGGCTTGCGAAATCTTAAAACTCAGGAGTTTACTAATGTAAATGACTGAGTTTTAAGATGAGTATAACGCAGTTATTGGCGTTTTCTTGCAAACACTAATTATACCTTTTACCGAAATTAATACTTATATATATTGTAACGAAAAGATTTTTGCTTTTATTAAAAGCCATAATAGGAATTGCTTTTGGAAAAAAGTCAATTACTGTCCCAATTTCTAATGCGCTTATCTTTGATTTAAATAATCCGAATTCAAAGTTGACACCGAATTTTGCATAAATACCCGGATACAATTTGGTTTGTTCCAAGCCCTTGGTAAAAGGAGCTCTTCCGTAAATATTATCATAAAAGTGTTTTTCGGGATCATATTTTTCGGTAGTAATTTCATATTCATAAATTGACGAAGTGAAATTAAGAATATATAAATAAACAGGTTTTGCAAAACCTAAGGATACTCCCCCGTAATAAAAATATCGTAATTCAGCTCCTCCCCAATAAGGTTTTCTGTTTAAAAGCTTTTGAAGCCCAATACCTCCTCTTAAAATATAAACATAGTTCAGTTTACCGTAAACGTATCTTTTTGCATTAATGAAATAAATATTGTAAGTTTTAATTTGCTTAGGCGATTTCATTCCTACAAAATCAAACTCAAACAGTCTTTTTTTAAAAGCTGTGATATTTTTTCCTTTCCTGAATTCAGCTCCCCAACCTAAATTATGAAAAATAACACCCCCGCTTATTTCTTTGCTATACAGCACGCTATCATAAATATCTTCGTTTTTGGGAATATCCTGCGAAAATAATAATGAATTGCTTGTGAATAAAATAAATAATAACGATATGCTGAAAATAGATCTCATTAATATTTTTGCTCAATCTGGTATTTATGTGATTCACCGTATGCAGGGCATTTCTGACTTGACTTGCATGATGAAAAAAGCATTATAAATAAAACCACAGTTGAAAGTATTATTAAAAATTTTTTCATGAGGATATAAATTTTAATATTAATTACAAAGTAAACAGATTTTATTCATAATAACAAGAATTTTTAAAAGATATTGTTTAAAAAAATGTCATGAAATAATTCAGGAACTTTTACTGTTAAATTTCGTATACGAGATGATTAATAAATAAATAGTGCAATATTTTTTTACTTTTTCTATATGAACTCAAATCAAAAAGGATATATAAAATTTTCTCATGCCGAAACCTTATTGCCCCAGGAAGAGATGCTTGAAATTAGCAAGAAAAAGAGCAATCTTACTATAGGGCTACCAAAAGAAAGCATTAAGCAGGAAAACCGTATCTGTTTGGTGCCCAAAGCAGTTGGGTTGTTAGTTAAGAGCGGACATAAAGTGCTTGTAGAAAATGATGCAGGCAAGGCAGCTCATTTCTCTGATAATGAATACAGCGAAGCAGGCGGGCAAATTGTTAACCATTCAGAAGAAATTTTTAAAGCGGATATAATTCTTAAAGTTGCTCCTTTAACCGATAACGAAATAGAATTATTAGAGTCAAAACAAGCAATATTTTCGTCTTTGCAATTGCCATCTCAAGATAAAAATTATTTTAAAAAGCTGATTGCTAAAAAATCAACTGCCATTGCATTTGAGAAAATACAGGATAAGTCGGGTACTTTTCCGGTGATCCGTTCAACAAGTGAGATTATCGGGGCAACATCAATTTTTATTGCAGCCGAATATTTATGCAATCCAGAATACGGTAAAGGAAGTATGCTTGGAGGTTTTACCGGTATAACACCCACTGAAGTTGTTATTTTAGGAGCAGGTACTGTTGCTGAAAATGCCGCCAGGGTGGCAATGGGAATGGGTGCTATGGTTAAAATATTTGATAATTCAATTTATAAACTTCGCAGATTACAAAATAATTTGGGAACAAGATTATTTACCTCCATCTTTCAGCCCGAAGTTCTTTTAAAATCTTTAAAAACAGCCGATGTTGTTATTGGCGCTGTTCATTCAAGCGAAGGTATGACACCATGTTTGGTTTCTGAGGATATGGTGCGGCAGATGAAATACGGCTCTGTAATAATTGATGTAAGTATTGATCAGGGTGGTTGTGTTGAAACTTCCAGTCCTACAACACATAAAAACCCGGTGTTTAAGAAATATGACGTTACACATTATTGTGTGCCGAATATTGCATCTATGGTTCCACATACCGCTTCTTATGCCTTAAGTAATTTATTTGCTCCGATAATCCTGAAAATAGGTGAAGCAGGAGGCGTGGAAAATTACCTGAAATCCGATTTCGGACTTTGTAAAGGTGTTTATCTGTTTAATGGTATCTTAACAAATGAGCAAATAAGCGAACTTTATGGAATTCCTTTTCAGAATATTGAACTGCTCATGGCTGCTTTTCAATAGGAGGCATTTACTTTCTATATATTTTGGAATTAATTTATAAACCTATAATGTTATTGGTTATTACTTTAACGAATAATGCGAATCAAGGGTTGAAATAGGCTTTTTTTACCACAAAGGATGCACTAAGGATATCACAAAGGCACACTAAGTACTAAAGAATTATCCGTTTAATACCATCTTTCACGTGTAAAGAACAATTTATAACCGTTTTAAATATTTTTCTATATTAATGAGAATCAGATATTTCCTTTGTGATACTTAGTGAAGTACTTTGTGCGCCTTTGTGGTTAAATAGAATTTCAACCCTTGATTCGCATGAATAACATATAAGCTTTATCGTGATATAAATGAGAATATTGTAAACGGAATATCTACGATATTTTGAATATTATTTTTACTTTTGTTTTAATATGAGCAAGATAAAAGTAATTAAAGCAATCAACTATCCGATTTATATTGGGAAGGCTTCATTCACTCGGTTAAATAAATATATCAATTCTTCTGAGTTTAAATACACTAAATTTCTGATTTTGGTTGATGAAAATGTAAAGCAGTTTTGTTTACCTGTTTTAATTAAAAATGCTGATAAATTAAAATTTTCAGAAATTATTGAAATCAAAAGTGGGGAAGAAAACAAAACAATTGAAACCTGTAAACTGCTATGGCAAAAATTAATTGATTTAAAAGCCGACAGAAAATCAGTATTGATTAATTTAGGAGGAGGTGTGATTTCAGATATGGGTGGTTTTGTTGCTTCAACTTACATGAGGGGAATTAAATATATAAATATCCCAACTACTTTATTATCACAAGTTGATGCCTCAATAGGAGGGAAGGTTGGCGTAAATCAGAATAAACTAAAAAATCAAATCGGATTATTTTCAAATCCTGAAGCTGTTTTTATTAACAATGTATTTTTAAAAACATTACCCGAAAAGGAGCTTTTATCAGGTTTTGCCGAGATTATTAAACATGCTTTAATTGCAGATGCAGATTATTGGAAATTGATTAAAAAACAGCCGGTTGATAAAGTTAGAGAATGGGAAGATATTATTTTACGATCTGTTGAAATCAAAAATGAAATTATTAAAAATGACCCTGAAGAAGAAAATTTACGAAAAGTTTTAAATTTCGGTCATACTTTCGGGCATGCTTTTGAAACATTTTCTTTAAAGTTTAATTATAAATTTTTATCTCACGGCGAAGCAATTGCAATGGGAATGATATGTGAATCTTATCTATCGTATAAAATTGCAGGTTTGCCTGAATCCCAACTGGATGAAATTGTTAAATATATTCTTTCAAATTTTGAGTATTATAAAATCAATAAAGATAATATTGAAGAACTTTTTAAATTTATGATTCATGATAAAAAAAGGGAAAATAATAATTTAAATTTCACATTGATATCTTCAATCGGGAAAGCTGTAATCAATCAAAATTGCAGTAATGATTTGATAAAACAATGTGTTGATTATTATTGTTCTATATGACAACTGAATGACAACTGAATTACAATTGAATTACAATGAATTACTATTGAATTACAATTAAATTACAATGAATTACAATTAAAAAATTCCGGAGTAATAGTATAACAGATGGATAAAATTAAAATCAGGAAAACAGATAAAATTCTGAAAGGTGAAATTCAGCTTCCATTTTCAAAAAGTGAAAGTAACAGGCTGTTAATTATCCAATCGCTTTGTGATGGTGAATTTTCTATAAAGAATTTATCTGATGCAGATGATACTGTTCTTTTGAAGAAAAATCTTGAGAAAATCAAAACTTACGGCAAACCGGATATACCAAAAATTATTGATACAAAAAATGCAGGAACAATTATGAGGTTTCTAACAGCTTTTTTATCATATAATCCGGGAAAGTGGATTTTAACAGGAAGCAAAAGAATGAAAGAAAGACCTGTTGGTATTCTCGTGAATGTTTTAAGACAATTAGGGGCAAAAATTGAATATGCCGATAAGGAAGCTTATCCGCCATTAAAAATATCAGGAACAAAACTTGAAGGAGGCGAAATCAGTATTGATGCAAGCATCAGTAGCCAGTATATTTCAGCTTTATTAATGATAGCTCCTATGCTGCCCCAAGGATTAACACTGGAATTACAAGGTTCAATTAGCTCAATGCCTTATATTAAAATGACAATGGAAATTATGAAGTTTTTCGGGATAAAAATATCAGATAATAAAAATATTATTAAAATAAAAAATCAACAATATATTGCCCGTGATTTTTCGGTAGAAGCCGATTGGAGTGCTGCTTCTTATTGGTACGAAATGACAGCATTTTCCGATGAAGTTGATTTAACATTAAAAGGTTTAAAAATTAAAAGCTTGCAAGGTGATGCTGTGATTGCAGATGTTTTTAAAAAATTTGGTGTTCAAACGAAATTTATTCCCGAAGGTGTTCATTTAAGCAAGACAGGCAAGTTTGTAAAAAAGCTATATTTTGATTTCAATAATTATCCTGATATAGCTTTGGCAGTAATTGTAAGTTGTGCCGGACTGAATATAAATGGAAAATTTAAAGGTTTAAAAAATTTAAAAATTAAGGAAACAGATAGAATTTTGGCACTTAAAACCGAATTAAAAAAAGCCGGATGTAATTTTGAAGAAACATCCAAATCAGGATGGGAACTAAAAAATATTTCAGAGATTCAGGAACCGTCATCTTTGCAATTTTCGACATATAATGATCACAGGATGGCTATGTCATTTGCTCCGTTGGTAATAAAATATGGCGAAATTGAAATTGAAAATCCCGGTGTGGTTAAAAAATCCTATCCAGGCTTTTGGGATGATCTAAAAACAATTGGTTTTGAAATCTGTTGTATTGATTTTGACGCTGATCCATACGGACAAGTTTAACGCAGATTTCTTATGATTTAAATAAATATATTAAGAAACTAATCCCGAACTCACGTTAAATTTAATACTTTTGCCGGTAGTTCATTTTTAAACTGACACTGAACGATAATGCAAAAAAACAGGTATACACTAAATTTAATAGCAAATAGTTAGTTAATTTGGTATTCGTTAAGTTTACGACACGAAGTTAATACGTATGTATGCGTTTCAGTATAACCCAATAAATTTTAATTGATGAAAGTTGATATTTTTATCCCGTGTTTCATTGATCAGGTTTATCCTGAAACAGGGTTTAATATGATAAAAATTCTTGAGAAGTTTGATATAGATATTCATTATAATACAAATCAAACCTGTTGCGGACAAATGCT
>JAUWSB010000127.1 GCA_030610255.1 Bacteroidota bacterium | reverse complement strand
TTTCTCAATAATCCACCTTTTTTACCTGTATTAATTTTACCTTTTAACACTTTTACAGGAAGAAATGAAGATAAATAAAAGGCAGGATAACTTCCCGAAATAAGACCGATAATAATCGTTATCACAAATATTTCCAGCAGGATAAACGGTGTTGAGCTAAAACCAAACACTAAATTTTTTCCGGCAATCTCATTAAAATTAGGCAACAGTAAATATACTGCTGCAATTGCAATTACAAGGGCAATAATTGCCAAAATAAGCGATTCGCTCAGGAATTGCCGCATTAATTGTGCCCGGAATGCTCCCAAAACTTTTCTTATCCCAACTTCTTTTGCCCTGTTGGCTGATCTGGCTGTAGCCATATTCATATAATTAATTGCAGCAATTAACAAAATAAAAAGGGCAACAAATGAAAATATATATACATAAGCTTTATTTCCTGTAGGTTGATCGCTACTAAGATTTGAAGTAAGATGAATATCAGCCAAAGGTGTTGCCATTACCTGAAAACTTGCATTGATCTGATCGCCTATTGATTTCATATATTTTTCATAAAACTGCGGGAACTTCTCAAAAACACTTTCAATACTACTGTTCTCTTTCAATAAAATGTAAGTATATGGATTTATATTCCAGAAAGCTCCCGGTTCAAAACTATTAAACCGTTCTCTGCCAAATCGCTCGGAAAGTGTAGCTACAGAGAATAAACCATTGAATTTTAAATGTGAATTTTCGGGCAGATCTTTTATTACACCTGTAATTTTAAAATCCACATTATCGGCATCTGTAATAACCTCGCCAATAGGATTTTTAGCACCAAAATATTTTTTAGCAAGTGTTTCGGTAAAAACACATGTATTTGGTTCGGTCAGTGCTTTTTCAGGCTTACCTAAAATAAATTCGTGGGTAAATACATCAAAAATTGTTGAATCAGTATAAAACAATGCATCCTCATAAAATTCTTTTTCGCCGTATTTTATTAATATCCCATCACCTCCTGCAAACCTCACAAACTCCTCAACCTCCGGAAATTCTATTTTAAATGCCGGACCAAGCGGAATAGATGTTACTGCAAAAAGGTCATGTTTGCCGCTGATTGTAAAGTTTGACTCAAGGCGATAAATCCTTTCGTGCTTTTCGTGATGCCTGTCATAAGCAAGTTCATTTTGATTATAAAGAAGAATAAAAATCGTAGCAATAATACCGATGGACAGACCAATAATATTTATTGCCGAATAGAATTTATTCCTTACGATATTTCTGTATGCACTTTTAATATAATTTTTAAACATGATTGTGAATTAGAAATTAAACTTTAGTATATACTTAGTTTGTGTTTTTTATAACAACCATTTGTACAATAAATGGAATGATGGAATAATGGAGTGTTGGAGTAATGGAGTGTTGGAGTAATGGAGTGTTGGAGTAATGCATGGTAAGATGAATAATTTATCAAACATTTTTTCATCTGTAAAAGTTATATATATGATAAAAATAGTCTTTCATTATTCCAGTATTCCAATATTTCAATATTCCTTTTTGTTCTATCTTTTATGTTAATCTCTTTATAGAATTATTGTCTGAATTTTCTCTAAAAAACACTTTGCCTGATATTTTCGGCAACAATTTGTCCGTCAAATAATCGTACAATCCGATGACTATATTCAGCATCTCTTTGGGAGTGTGTAACAATAATAAGTGTTGTACCGTTTTGGTTTAGTTCTACAAGCAGGTTCATTACTTCTTCGCCATGTGCTGAATCAAGGTTTCCTGTAGGTTCATCTGCAAGTATTAATGATGGTTTTGCAATAACTGCTCTTGATACTGCAACTCTTTGTTGCTGACCACCAGATAACTGCAATGGGAAATGCTTTTTCCTGTGGCTCATTTGCATTTGCTCTAAAACTTCCTCTACCCTTGCTTTCCGGTCTTTTGCATGCATGCCGAGGTAAATCAATGGTAATTCCACATTTTCAAAAACTGTGAGTTCATCAATCAGGTTAAAATTCTGAAAAACAAATCCAATATTTTGTTTTCTTAATCTTGCCCTTTGTTTCTCAGAAAATGACGATACCTCATTATCCAGAAAATAATATTCACCTTCAGTTGGATTATCAAGCAATCCAAGGATATTTAATAATGTTGACTTTCCGCATCCGGAAGGTCCCATAATTGCAACAAATTCACCTTTGTTGACTTCAAATGAAACTTCATTCAATGCTGTAGTTTCAACTTCATCTGTTCTGAAGATTTTTGTAAGTTTTAATGTTTTAATCATGATTTATATATTTGAATGTTTAATAATATTTATGACGCTTAATTTAAATTTTCGTTACAATTCAGTTATTCATATTTTAAAGTATCAACAGGATTAGTCTGTGATGCAACATAAGCTTTGTAAGCAGTAATCAATAATGCAATTATTAAAGCAAACAAACCCGCAAGAATAAACACAAACCAATTAATGTGAGTTCGGTATGCAAAATGGTTGAGCCAATCATCAATTAATAAAAATGCAATTGGCCACGCAATTAGTATTGCAATCACAATTAATTTCAAAAATTCTTTGGATAACAATGTGATTATATCGGTTATTTTAGCACCCAAAACTTTCCTGATTCCAATTTCTTTCGTTCGTTGTTCTGCCATAAAGGAAGTCAAACCAAACAAGCCAAGACTTGCAATAAAAATTATCAGTAAAGAAAAAATTAATGAAAGCTTTCCTAAATTATCCTCATCCTTATAAAGTTTATTGAGTTCCTGATCTAAAAAAGAATATTCAAAAGGGCGATTGGGAGCAAACTCTTTCCATTTGGTTTCAATAAAGTCAATTGTTTTTTTATGGTTGTCAGGAGCTATACGGATAGCCATAAATTTTAAAAACCACATAACTTCTTCTGGTTTTTCTTTAATATTCAGCACAAATGGACCTGCTTGGTCATACAATGAAGTGGCATTAAAATTATTTGTAACACCAATTACTCTTTCCTCACCATGTAATGATTTAAACTTTTTGCCAAGAGCTTCTTCATTACTTCCCCAGCCGAGATGCTTGACCATAGCTTCATTAATAAGCATACCTTTTTCAGGGTCGGTTTTATTATCTTCATTATAATCTCTTCCCGCAAGTATTTTTATATCAAATGTTTTAACAAAATCATATCTGACAACCAATGCCGGATAAAATTGCAATTTATCCTGCGGAAATCCTTCTGGGCGAAATTCATGGGTATTGTGAGCAACACCAAATATATCATCCACAGCCGTAATGCTGATTATATCAGTATTTAAGAGTAATTCGTTTTTAAAACTTTTGTATGATTTTGCAATTGGTGTGTGATTAACCGGAATGATTATAACTTGTTCTTTGTTGAATCCTAAATCAGCATTTCTTAAAAATTTTAATTGGTTAAAAACCGTTAATGTGCCAATAATTAAAGTTATAGAAACAACAAATTGTACAATAACCAGAATTTTTCTTGGCAGTGTGCTTTTATTTTCTTTTTTTAATCTTCCTGTTAATACGGATATCGGCTTAAATGCAGATATATAAAATGCCGGATATATACCTGAAAACACTCCTGTAAATAATACTAAAACAATTAACGCCAATAAATATTTGGGTTGAAGCAAAATACTAAGAACAATATCTTTATTTGTAAATGTATTAAAAACAGGCAATAATAGTTCAACTAAAATAAGTGCAATTATTAAGGAAATAAAACTTATAATAATTGATTCACTGATAAACTGAAAAATTAACTGTGAACGGTAACCCCCAACAACTTTTTTAACTCCTATTTCTTTTGCCCTGGCAGCAGATGTTGCTGTTGCAAGGTTCATAAAATTAATACTTGCAATTATCAGTAAAAATGCTGCAATTGCCGATAAGATATAAATATACGAAATATTATTATTTGGTTCTAATTCATAATCAAGTCTTGATTTTAAATGTATATCCGTTAATGGTTGGAGATAAAGCGAAATATTCTCTTTTTCTGCATCATTAAAATATTTATGAATAAAATCGGGAAACTTTTTTTCCAAAACAGGAGCTGCTCCATCTTCAAGAAGTAAATATGTCCAGCATGGATTCCAAACCCACGTTTGCGGCAAGCTCCCACCGTATATTCTGCCAACTGATGACATTGAAGCAATAAAATCAAAATTAAAATGTGATTGAGCAGGAACGTCTTTTATTATACCTGTAACTTTTAAATCAAACTGCTTTTCAAATTTTATTATTTTATTCATAGGATCATCATCACCAAAATATTTTTTTGCAGTAGATTCGGTCAGAACAACCGAGTAAGATTCGTTCAAAACGGTTTTTGGATTGCCATGAATAAATTCGTGATCAAAAATGTGAAAGAAAGTAGAATCTGCAAAAAAGAACCTTCTTTCATTGTATCTCTTATCACCAATCTCAACTAACATTCTTGGAGATTGAAAATTAAAAATCCGGACAACATTTTTAATCATTCCGGGATATTCGTCTTTCATAGTAAATGCAACGGGAAAAGGGCTACTTGCAGAATTTTCGCCTACTCCATCAAAATCATAAACATTGACAAGCCTGTAGATATTTTCGGCATTCTTATGGTATCGGTCATAGCTTAACTCGTCAATAATATACAACATAATAATTATAAAGCTGGCAATACCAATAGCAAGACCGCTAATATTTATCAGGGAATAAAACTTGCGTTTTACTAAATTTCTTATTGCTATTTTTATATAATTTTTAAACATTTAAGATTCCTTGTGATATATCTTGCTAACTATTTTCCATCCATCATCAAATTTATACAATGAGAGATAATCAGTGTAAATTTGTTTTGAATCTTTATATAAAGCGATCTTGGCAACAGCTGCATTTCCTGTAATATCAATAAAAAGATATTCGCAGGTTACTATTTCATTTTCTGCCGGGGGTTCAGGATTTTTCTGTTTTTTCATTTTTGCATACTCAATCCAGTTGTAAATAGGTAATTTTTCCAGCATATTATTCCTTAAAATAAGCAAATTAAATCCCGGATTAAAACCTTTCTCCGTTAATGCAATATCGCCCTTGTTCTGTAATCCATCTACATAGGCTGTTTGTATTACTTTTTTTATTGCTTCTTTTTCAGGTTTAAGGTCATCCTGGGTAAAAGCAGAAAATGAAAAAATTAAACAAAATGATACTACCAAAAGTTTTTTCATAATAATATTCTCCTATAATTTTAATTAATAAATGTGATTTATTTGTTATTTATAATTTGTCCCATCCCGAATTTTCGGGATTCGGGATTATGATTTCTTGTTTATCTTGTTTAGAAATTGTGTTTGGGTATTGCTTAATGCCTACTCATAACTCCAATATTCCTCTATTCCATCATTCCATTCTATTATGATTCAACTTACTTATGCGGTATTTTTCTTCTGAACATAAGCGGAATGTTTTCATCACTAGGTGCACCAATTTCCACAAGTTCCCAATTCTTGTCATAATCGGCAATCCAATGTTTTAAAACCTTAACTTTATCTTTGGGCAGAATATCATTACCTTCCCAGCTTAATAATTCAACCCTGTATTGTATGGTTTTTTTTCTTCCATTGATCCTGACATCAATTTCAATGTTTTGTTCAATGTCAATATCCGGAATTAAAATAACTACTTCTCTCATAATTTTATATTTAAATAATAAATTTATTCATATTTCAATGCATTAACCGGGTTTGTCCTGGCAGCTTTATATGCTTGATAACTCACAGTCATTATAGCAATTAGTAACCCTATTAATCCGGAAATAACAAAAACCCAGACAGATAAGCTAATCCTGTAATAAAAGCCGGCTAACCATTCATCAAGAAAATAGTACGCTACAGGCCAGGCTATAATATTTGCTATCAGCACCCATTTTATAAATACTTTATTTAACATTTGAATAATTGAATTGGTAGATGCACCATGTACTTTACGAATTCCAATTTCTTTTGTTTTTTGTTGAGCAATAAAAGCAGCTAAGCCAAATAATCCCAAACAGGCAACAAAAATTGCCAAAATTGTAAATCCAATCAAGGTTTGTTTCATTTTCTGTTCATTCTGATAAAGATTATTATAACGTTCTGTTAAAAATATACTTGAGAATTGCACACCTGGAAATAGTTTTTCCCATTTTTTTTCAACAAGTTCAAGTATTTCTTTTTCTTTTCCTTCTGCATATTTCACACTTATAAACCTGATTCGTTTTGGAGATAGAAAATGAGACATTGGTTCAATTTTCTTATCAAGTCCTTGATAATGATAATCTTTTACGACACCAATAATTTCCCCTTTGGTTTCCAACTCATTACCATAATGAGTAAATGTAGCCCTAATAGCTTTTTCAGGATCCTTGATTCCTATTTTTTTTATAGCCGCCTCATTAAGAATCCATCTACCCAATGTATCATTAGGATATTCTTTTGAAAAGTTTCGCCCTGCAATTATATCTATTCCATAAGTTTTAAAATAATCATAATCTATAGAATAAAATTTGCTTAAGAATGTCTCATCTTGTAATAATTCTGTTTCAAAACCTGTATCTGAATAATTTGAACTTGTGGGTATTTTTTCGGAAGATGCCACTTTTTCAATTATCGGTTGTTGTAGTAATTCATCACGAAATACTTGATAATGATTACGCACATAATTACTTTCAACAGGAATAATAAGCATATTTTCTTTTTCAAAACCCAATGATTTATTTTGAAAATAATTCATTTGCAGGTAAGCTGTTAATGTACCTATAATCAAGCTTATGGATATTCCGAATTGTAATACTACCAAAATTTGTCTAAAGTTGAAATTACTGGTCTTCCCATTCATTTTCCCTTTTAAAACAGCTATCGGTTTGAATGATGACAAATAAAATGCAGGATATAATCCAGCCAGTATGCCGGTACCAATAATAATTATTAAAAGTATAAGTAAATTTTCGGACTTTCCAAGGGTAAGCAGAGTTAATGACTTATTGGCAAAAGTATTATAATATGGTAAAATAATCTCGATAATTAAAAGAGCTAAAACAAACGAAATTACAGCCAGAACAAATGATTCGGTTAAGAATTGGAAAACTAACTGCTTTTTATTTGCTCCCATGGTTTTTCTAACTCCAACTTCCAAAGATCTTCTTCCTGCCAAAGCAGTCGACAAATTCATAAAATTAAAACATGCAATCAACAATATTAAAACTGCGACAATGGAAAAAATATAAAC
>JAUWSB010000092.1 GCA_030610255.1 Bacteroidota bacterium | reverse complement strand
AGACGGACTCTAATTAGTACCGGTATGTCCGAAACCGCCTGCACCTCTTTTTGTTTCAATTAACTCGGAAACCTCAACCCAATCAGCTTTTTCGTGAGCAGAAATTATCATTTGTGCAATTCTCTCTCCGTCATTAATAATAAAATCTTCGTTTGACAGGTTAATAAGAATTACTTTTATTTCACCCCTGTAATCAGCATCAATTGTGCCGGGTGTATTAAGAACGGTTACACCTTTTTTAAAAGCCAATCCGCTACGGGGTCTGACTTGTGCCTCATAGCCGATCGGTAATTCAATGAACAAGCCAGTAGGAACCAGAAATCTGTCAAGTGGTTTTAATGTTAGAGGTTCGTCAATATTTGCACGTAAATCCATTCCAGCTGAAGCCATAGTTTCATAAGAAGGTAATGGATGTTTCGAATTATTTACGATTTTTATTTTCATTTAATAAATTTAATTTTAGGTAAAAATATTAAAAAATTATCTAAATACTTTTTTAAACTCGTGCTTTTCAATAAAATATACAACAGCAAGAAATACTAAAAGAAATATTGTATTAATAATTAATTTAAGTGCATGGTGTTCAATATTTAAAAATTTACTGATTAGAAATAAAACTACGGATAATCCAATGTATCCGGTTATCCTTTTTAAATTGTATTTAACAGGATAATATTTTTTGCTTAATAAAAATGACAGAACCATCATTGAACCGTAACATAAAAAAGTAGCCCATGCTGAGCCGATATATCCTAAACGGGGTATCCAGTAAAAATTTAAAGATATTGTAACCACAGCTCCGAAAATAGCCAAAAATGCACCGAATTTTGTTTTGTTGGTAAGTTTATACCAAATAGAAAGATTATAAAAAATTCCTAAAAACAGGTATGCAAGCAATAAAATTGGTATTACTGATGCTCCTTCCCTGAATTCCTTGCCAATAAAGTGAATTACAATATCAATGTACATCATTATGGCTAAAAAAATAAATGAAGCAACTATGACAAAATAAGTCATTAAATCGGCATATATTTTTTTTGAATCTTTTTCTTTTGCATAGGAAAAGAAAAATGGTTCTGCAGCATAACGGAATGCCTGTATAAAAAGCGCCATAAAGATTGCAATTTTAAAACAGGCAGCATAAATACCAAGTTGTTGTTCTGCAATGTCTTCAGGAAGTAAATATCTTATTAAAATCCTTCCTCCTGTTTCATTCATAACTCCTGCAAGACCGGCAAATAAAAGTGGAAAAGCATAATAAATCAACCTTTTCCATAAATTGATATTAAAGCGGAATCTTAAAACAAAAATATCAGGTAATAACAAAATCAAAGTTAACGCACTTGCTAATAAATTTGAAATGAAAACATAAGCAATTAAATTCAAATCAGGGTTAAAAACAACATTTATAAATTTGAAAATAATTCCGGAATGATAATTATTAAGAATAAAAGGACAAAGTAAAATAAAGAATAAGTTCAGACAAATGTTGGTGATAATATTAATAATCTTAATGGTTGCAAAACGTTTGGCTTTGTTTTGCGCTCTTAGTTTTGCAAAGGGAATACAAGCTAAAGTATCAAGAGAAAGAATAATTAAAAACCAGATAACATAATTTTTTTGTTCGGGGTATTTAATCCAGTTTGCAATATCCTGTGAGTAGATTATTGTAAAAACCAAAAAAATTGATGTTGTGATCAATAGAGAAATAAAAACCGTATTATAAACATTTTTTTTATTCTTTTCTAATTCAGAGAATCTGAAAAATGCAGTCTCCATTCCATAGGTAAGAATTATAAAAATAACAGCAACGAATGAATAAAATAATGTAACTGTTCCGTACTCACCCTGGTCAAAAACTCTTGTATATATGGGAACTAATAAATAACCCAACATTCTGCCAATAATGCTTGGCAGGCCATAAATAACTGTTTGTCCGGCAAGTTTTTTTAGGGGATTCAAATTATATTAGTTAAAATTAATTAACGCAAAAGTAAATAAATTGTTTTATCAACATTTAACCCGGAAAATTCACGAATTTTCTGCGATTAAGAAATACCAACAAATTTGGCTTCTTTTCAATCCCCAAATTTGGGTATTTCTAAATCGGGGTTTCCCGTTTTGCTTTCCTCTATCCATCGCACATTCATACAATTCACTATGTTCTTGTATGAATAAAACGGGTTAATGCAATATTGATCTTCCTGAAAAGAAGGGGTTTTAATGAATAATGAATGTAAAATGTAGAATTTTGAATGAAGAATATAGAATAAACAGAAACAAGAGTCAAGTATCAAGCATCCAGTATCAAGCATCCAGTATCAAGTATCAGTATCAAGCATCAGCCTAAATATATACCGGCAGCTTAATTATAAAAGTCGTACCTGTTCCTTCCTGTGACTCAAACCAAATTTTACCTCCGGCATCAATTACAATACTTTTCACAATTGCGAGTCCTAAACCCATTCCGCCTGATTTTGTTGTGAAACTCGGAAAGAAAATTTTATCAGCTTGTTCCTTGGGAATACCGGAACCATTATCAGATATTTTTATAATATAAAATCCGTTTTCAGGAATAATTGAAATGTCAATCTTACCATTATCAGTGCTACTAATTGCCTGAATAGAATTTTTTATCAGATTGTTAAAAACACGTAAAATTTGTTTTTCATCAGCATAGACGAAATATTTTCCATCTTTTAATACATGAAAATTAATTTTGATAGATTTAAAATCTTTAAATAAGTTTATTGAATTCTTAATTATTTTTGAAAGTTCAATTTTTTCATTTTTTGTTTGGGGCATTTTAGCAAAATCTGAAAATTCGCTTGCTATCGCAGAAAGTGAATTTATTTGTTCAATAATTGTTTGTGAAAACCTGTTAAGCCTTTGTTCCCAATCTGAAGCTTTTTCGTCCCAGGCTTTTTTAAGATATTGAACACTGAGTTTCATTGGAGTTAAGGGATTTTTAATTTCATGTGCTACTTGTTTAGCCATCTCTCTCCATGCGCTTTCACGTTCGGATTTGGCAAGCAGTTCGGCACTTATGGCAAGTTCATCTATCATTCTGTTATATTCAAATACAAGGCTGCCAATTTCGTCTTTTCTTATCCATTCAATTTTTTCGTTTAATTTTCCTAATTGTAGTTTGCTTATTTTGTTCTCTAATAATTTAAGCGGTTTGGTTATGTATCTGGAAATAACAATGGCTATAAAAATAGCAATAGCAAATAACAATACGTAAATATTGATAAAGGCAGTAAGAAAAGTTGAAATTTCATTTTTTAATTCAGTTTGTTTGGCAAAATATGGAAGATTTAAATATGCAATGAGTTTGTTTTGCTCATTGAGAAAAGGAACGTAAGCAGACAGATAATCGTGATTGCCGATTTTTTCATTTTGTATAAAAAGTAATTTTTTATTTATTACAAGATGCCTGAAAGCTATCGTATTTATTTTGTCTGATATCAAACCCTCATCAAATATTTTTGGTCTGGAGGAAGCAATAAGATTTCCATTTAAATCATATAAATTAATATCTGAAAAAAACACAAGTGAAAACTTATTAAGAAGTTTGGATAAATATTCATGCATGTCAGGAGTCAGGCTTTCTTCATCAGCAAGTTTATGTTCAAGCTCAATAAGTATAGAATGAGCTTTTTCGCTTAAAATTGTATGATTTTTATCATTATTTAATTTGATGATGTATAATAATGTTGAAAATCCGATTATAATAAAGGAAAATAAAATTATTGAAACTATTGAAAACTGAAGACGGTTTCTGAAATTTAATTCAATACGGTAACGATTAAAAGGCAAATAAATAATTGCAAGAAAAATTAATAAATAAATTGAATAAAATATTAATAAATAAGAAAAGGGAGCAATTATATCTAAAAATGTCTCTGATTTATTGCTGAGTATTAAGTCGGTTGACGAATCTATCTTATAGTGTGTATGTCTGAAGCCATTTCTTATAAAAAAGTGGGGAATACTATCATATTTCTTGTGATAATTTGATAGTTTCAGGCTATAATAATAATTGCCGAACTTGTAAATAAGCTCATCATTTTTGTATTTTGCATAAGAATAATTTGATAAGTTAGGATTAATATTTGCTTCTTTATCAATTAGTAATTCAGGATATCCAAGTCCTTCAGGAATAAATTTTGAAGATAGTTCAATAAATAAAAATACAGAATCAATATTAAAGTTTTGATTTCCTGCGAAAAAATATGAAACGATGTAGTTTGATTCTTCAGAATTAACATCAAGAAAATAAAGATTATCTGTAGTTGTTAATTTCCCAAAATCATCAATAATATTATTAAAATAATCTTTACAGTTAATCAGGTAATTTTCTGGCTGAACATTTAGGATTTTATCCTTATAGCAAATAGTAATTAAAATATTGTATTTGCTCCAAAAAATATCGGAAAATTTAGATTTTATTTTTTCATAGGCAATAATTTCAGCGCTATCACTAAACTGGGATTTAAATATATCTGTTAAAAGAATTGAATCGTAAAGAATTGAAGTATTGACTTCATCAAATATATGTTCAGCTAATGGATCACTCTTAAGAGAAAGTTTAACAGCTAATAAATCCCTTTTTTCTTCTTCTTTTATGTTGTTGCTTTTATGTAGAATATATGTAGAAAGCAGTGAAAATAGCACTAAATAAAAGGCGATAATGGAAAACGAAATAAAATAATTATTTTTTTTAAAAATAATACAGAATGAACAAATATATAAAACTAAAAATATTAAAATTACTACATCTGTAATTTTAAAAAAGTAAAAAAGTAAAAGAAAAATTACAAAAGAAAATAAAAAAATTAATAAATAATTTCTGATAGAAGCAGAATATTTGTAAGCTAAATCAAGAAGTTTGGCTGAAATAAAGAAATAAGAAATAATAAGAGTTGGAAAAATAACAAAACCAATAAAACTGATTCCCGAAATACTGAAAATTTTATTTAAATTTAATGAAATTGTTGAGTTTATAACAAGGCTGCTAAGTAAATAATTAAGAATTATAAAAAACCCAAAAGATAAGAAGATTAACAAAAATGTTATAAAATATTTATTAAATGGCTTAAAAGTTAGAATCTTAATACTTGGCTTAATTAATCTAAAAAATAGAAATGAAAGAATAAGCAATAAAAACGAATTAACTAACAAATCGCCCTGAGAAGGTAAAAATTGTGATGTTGCATAATAGTGAGGGCTGAATAATGTTGATTCGTATAATATTCGTGGGATATCAAAATAAAAAAGTAAAAATCTCAGTATAATAATATCAGCAGCAATAACAAGTAAAAAAACCGTTTTATTTTTAAATATAAAATTGAATGATTTATAGAAATAATAAAGAAAAATGATAAAAAATATGAATCCTGCTAAGTACAAAAAAAATAGTAAAGAAACACGCGGTTCACTTATTTGAATTTCATCAGGGAACAATATTGAAAACAAAAACTTACCATCAAGATCGTAGATGTTATATTCGCCTGATTTCAATAAAATTGATGTTTCTGGTGAAAGTGCAAAATCTTTTTGAAAGTTATTGATCAAATAATCATTTTGATACGGAAAATCATGCTTAATTAATAACAAACCAATAATGATTGTATTATTAAATTTTATTTTATTTATTTTATACCAACCGTTTTCCAGATGAGAGACATTATTGCTGTAAAATTTATCGTCATAAATTGAATTTACAGGAGCAATATTATCGGACCAGTATTTTAATGTATCGTTTATATAAATCAGTATTTCAAAGCCTTTACCCTCAAAAAGATTATCAAAATCATAAAAATCCAAAAAGTTAAAATCAGAGTCAATAATAAAATCATTTTTTATATTTTCAACAATACTTATTAATTCCCGTTCTTTTTGATTTATAGTAATCTGTAAATTAGATGCAGCTTTTGAAGGATAATGTTCTCTTTTAAAATATAAACCTGATATTATTGCCGAAGCAATAAATACAATAGAAAGAAAAGCAAAAACATAAATTTTATTCTTAAAAAAGGTAAAATAGTTCATAGTATATCGATAAAATTATATAACATACTGAATAACAGCAATTTAAACAGATAGCCCAAATAAGCCCTATAAGAAACAAAAATAAGAAAAATATAATTAACTATTATAAAAGGGTAAAAGTTGATTCTACGGCTTAAAATTAAGAATTATTCTTTTTTTAAAATGTATAGAAGGCTTGAATAGTTTTTACCATATTTCCTTGCATAAAAATTTGATTTGATTCCGTTAGCAAGTGCTTTAAAATATTTTGTTTTTCCTGAAAGGTATTTTTCACTTAATAGACTTATGTAAAAAGAATCAAATATCATAGGAAAAGTATTAACGATTTTAAAAGAATAATTTTCAAAAAGTAAGCCTAATGTTTTTGGATTAAAATGATACAAGTGCCGAGGGACATCATAAGCTGCCCAGTGCTCCTTATAATATTTAGCATCCCAGGAATCACAATTTGGAACAGCAACAACTAATATACCGGTATCTTTTAAAATACGGGTTATATTATTAATTAGATCGCTCAATGAGGAAACATGTTCAAGCGAATGCCACATTGTAATAACATCAAAGTGATTAGATAGAAAATTATTTATTTCATTTTCTTGCTTAACATCAATATTGTAATTTTTTATTGCATAATCTCTTGCAAATTTATTTGGTTCAATTCCATAAGTTAACCAATTATTTTTTTTGAAATAATTTAAAAAATCTCCTGTTCCGCATCCAATATCTAAAATTGTACCTGTATAAAATAATTTATTTATAGTTAAATATTTTCTGCGGATAGTAAAATATTTTATAAGTTTATAAATTGAACTTAAAAAACCTTTTTTGCTGTTTGTATAAGAAAGATATTCATTGGGGTCATAATATCTTGGAAGATTATCGGGTAATGGACGAGGATTAGTGAATTTAAAACCACAATTTCTACATTCACATATAGAGAAAACTTCTACGGATAAAAAATAATCTTTACAATCAATAAAATGATTAAAATATTTATGATTACAAATTATACACTCTTTTAATTCTTCCATATTAAAATGTTTCACGTGAAACAATTATTATCTGCCGAGAAAAACAGCCAAAACAGAAATATCAGCAGGTGAAACTCCGCTTATTCTTGCAGCCTGACCCATTGTTCTTGGTTTAATTTTTGATAATTTTTCTCTTGCTTCAAAAGAAATTGATTTTAAGCTTTTGTAGTCAAAATTCTCATTTAACTCAATATTTTCTAATTTTGATAATTTAATTGCAATTTCTTGTTCTTTATTTATATATCCTTCATATTTAATAAAAATTTCAACCTCTTCTATACTTTCGCTAATATCTTTATTAAATGAGGAAATAAAATTTGTGAATTTTGTTATATTAGTTATTAAATCATAAATTTTTATTTGAGGTCTTAACAACAGACTTGAAATTCTAACTTTTTGATTAATCTCTTTTGTATTCTTGTTGATAAGAATATTATTTATATCGTCAGGATTTATATTTTCAGTCTTAATGAATTTAATAATCTTATTAATTTCTGATAGTTTTTGATCAACTTTTTTCATTCTCTCTTTAGATGCTAAACCTATTTCAAATCCTTTAGGAGTTAATCGTAAATCGGAATTATCCTGTCTAAGTAAAATTCTGTATTCAGCTCTTGAAGTAAACATTCTGTATGGTTCATCAACTCCTTTGGTTATTAGGTCATCAATTAGCACACCTATATATGCTTCTGATCGTTTTAATATAAAATCAGATAAATAATTCAATTTTCTATGAGCATTAATGCCGGCTATTAAACCTTGTGCTCCAGCTTCTTCATAGCCTGTTGTTCCATTAATTTGTCCAGCAAAATACAAATTATTTATAAGTTTTGTTTCAAGTGTATTTTTTAATTGAACAGGGGGAAAATAATCATATTCTATTGCATATCCGGGTCTGAATATTTTAGCATTTTCAAATCCGGGAATTTTTTTTATTGCTTTGTATTGAATAATATCAGATAATGAAGAAGCAAATCCGTTTAAATAATATTCAACTGTGTTCCAGCCTTCAGGTTCAACAAATAACTGGTGTTTATCTTTATCAGAAAATCTTTCAATTTTATCTTCAATTGAAGGACAATATCTAGGACCGATTCCGCCGATTCTGCCGGTAAACATGGGAGAATCTTCAAATCCTGTTCTTAATATGTCATGAACTTTCAGATTTGTATATGTCAAATAACAACTTTTTTGTTTAATTAATTTAGGAGTTTCAGTAAATGAAAATTTTTGTGGGTTCTTATCACCCTTCTGTTCTTCCAGTTTTGTGAAATCAATTGTTCTGCCATCAACTCTGACAGGAGTTCCGGTTTTCATTCTGTCAAAAATAAAACCTGACTTTACTAATTCCCTGGTAAGACCTTTTGATGCTTCTTCACCAATTCGTCCGCCGCTAAAATGTTTTTTCCCGATATGTATTATTCCATTTAAAAATGTTCCATTTGTAAGTATTACAGATTTAGAATAAATTTTAATTCCAATTTCTGTTTTAATACCTTTAACTGAATCCTTTTCAATAATCAATGAAACAACATTATCTTGCCAAAAATCCAGGTTAGGAGTTTTTTCTAACATTGATCTCCATTCCTGAGAAAACATCAGTCTGTCGCTTTGAGCACGGGGGCTCCACATTGCCGGTCCTTTAGATTTATTCAACATTCTGAACTGAATCATTGTTCTGTCAGTTACAATTCCCGAATAACCACCTAATGCATCAATCTCACGAATAATTTGTCCTTTT
Source organism: Bacteroidota bacterium (assembly GCA_030610255.1). GTDB lineage: Bacteria > Bacteroidota > Bacteroidia > Bacteroidales > JADFUO01 > JADFUO01. The sequence goes on along the minus strand of JAUWSB010000092.1, from coordinate 572 downwards.
GCTATACCGCCCATCGCAGGATTGCATGACATTTGAGCCATATTTGTCATATTCATTGTAACTAACAATACTGATGAACCTAAGTTTGCTGCGGCTGCAGCAGCTTCACATCCGGCATGTCCGGCTCCAACAACTATTATGTCATATTCTTTGAACATCATTTATGTTTCACGTGAAACGTATTTGGGATAGCAAAGATAGATAATAATCTTCTTTTTGAGTCATTATTTCTTTCTGATTTTCTGTATTATCATAATAACCAATAAGATGTAATATACCATGTATCATAACCCTATAAAGCTCATTATCAATAGCTTGATTATATTTTGTGGCATTATCTACAATCCTCTGATAGCTGATATATATTTCACCGGATATAACTTTTTCTTGTTCCGAATAATCAAAAGTAATAACATCCGTCAATGTATTTTTTTTCAGATATTTTTTATTAATCTCTAATAAATAATCATCAGTACAGAAAATAAAATTAATATTTTCGGTTTGCTTTCCTTCATTACTAATTGATTTTATTAACCAATTTTTCAGTTTTGCCTTGTCTTTTAATTTATAGT
>JAUWSB010000201.1 GCA_030610255.1 Bacteroidota bacterium | reverse complement strand
TCGATAAGAAGTCTTTCAAGCCAGCTATTTAAATTAAATTCCTCAACATTGCCAATTAATTTTTGGCAAGGTATCCAATATTTGTTAGTCATAAAACTTTTGTACCGGTAATATAATTTTTTATCAAATTTTTTATTTAATTCGATAGTTGGGATGATTTCGCTGTTCTTTCGTTTAATTATTGCATCATTTTGATAAACTATATGTAAGATAATATTATCAAAAGCATTATTTTCCTGATGGTTATGTTTGTACCAATCCGAAGAGTTTACATGTATTTCAACGTTTCCTGCCCAGGTAGTATCACCGATTTTAATTTTTGCATTAAAAAAATCAGGTCCGGAATCAGTGTTTCTTTCACCGGTTTTAATAATTTTTATTGACTCACCCGAAGTTATGGAAATATCCTTGTCAAACAACCTGAACATCCAGATATAATAAAGGAATTCTTCAGTCATAGGTTAGGTTTTTTTATATTTTTTGGTACTATGTTAAATACTATGGATTTAAACAAGATAAAAGATAAAAGTAAAATGTTTGAACTAAATAAAAACAATTAATGTGAATCAAGGGTTGAAATTGGCTTTTTTTTTACCACAAAGGATGCACAAAGGATATCACAAAGTCACCCTAAGTACTAAAGAATTACACGTTTAATACCGTCTTTCAAATGTCTTACATTAAAGTTTGCCAATAAGCCTAACTTACATCCCGAAAGCTTCAAATAAGTGAGTATTTGCGCCATATGTATATCAGCTAATGATTCAACAGATTTTATCTCAACAATCACTTTGTTTTCTACTAATAAATCAACTCTGTAACCGGCATTAAGTTTTACTTGTTTATAAATTAGTGGTAATGGTATTTGCTTTTCCACGTTTAAGCCTGATTGCAGAAGTTCATAATACAGGCATTCTTCATAAGCACTTTCAAGTAAGCCAGGGCCTAATGCTGTATGAACCTGAAAAGAACAATCTAAAACCGTTTTAAAATTTTTTTCTATATTCATAAAAATCAAATTTTTTCTTTGTGATACTTTGCGATACCGATAGCTATCGGTATTGTGCGACTTTGTAGTTTAATAAAATCTCAACCCTTGATTCACATTATTAGTTATAATGCATTATATCTTCATGAAAAATATTGCTATCAATTTATATAAGTTTTATTTGTATCACTATCTCACATATAACGTATAACATTTAACATATAACATATAACATATAACTCTTTTTTATATTTGTTTGCAGCTTTGAGCTACGTTAAGAATATTACACGTTAAATATTAATCTCTTTAATATTCAGTTTTTTAAAATCAATCTCGCCAAGCCCAAGTTCGAATGCTTTTTTTATTGAGATAATTTCTTCGGGTTTATAATCCAGATAATTACAGCATAATGCGTCAACTGCAACTATATCAGTACCTGCAACAACTTTATCATGTTTAGCAATATCACCGGGACCTCCGGGACCATTGGTGATAAGAAATTCCGTTGAATCAACAACAATAAGGTCGGATTTTCTTACTAAATTAATATCAGCAATACATTGTCCAAGGTAAACAGGGTCATTACGAACACCTGATCCCAAATGGTAAGTTATATTGGTTTTACGCGTACAAACACCCATCATGTTTTTTAATGCCCCTGTATAAAAAGTACATGGATGGTGTTTGGATATTGGAATATTGATAAATACATCACATTCAAATAATGCCTTAATGATTTCAGCATCTTTTAAAGAGATTGCACCTTCAATTTTTTCTTTCAGAATAAAATCTTTTTCAGTGAATTTTGCCGGAACAGTATTAGCTGCATTATTTTGTAAACGGTCAATATCAGCTTTATAATTTACTGATAATGGACTTCTTTCCCAGTATTCAGGGTAAACATATTGTAAGCAATTAACCTCTTTGGCACCTGATTCAAAACACATTTTAACAACTGCAATTGTTATGTCGGGATTTACATAAGCACCGGGTTTCTCAAAATCGGAATTTATCAGTAATCCGACTTTTGAACCTGCCGGCACAAATTTTTCCATACCTCCCAACATTTCAACAGCTTTTATTGTGCTGTCAAAATAATTTAAACCTTGTACAACTGAAATGTCAATATTTTCGGGGTTTGTCATTCCTGAAAGAAATTTCGGCAATAAGGCACTTCCAATAACTGTTGCAGCTCCTAATGCACTACTTTTCTTTATAAACGAACGACGGCTTAATTTGTGATTCATAATTTTAAATTGAAATATTTGATAAAAATATGGAAATTTCTTGAGATTTATTGAAATTAATTGAAATTAATTGAAATTAAAGATAGATCAATAAAATTATTGGAATATTGGTAATAAGGAGTAATGGAGTAATGGAGTGATGGAGTAATGGAGTAATGGAATGATGGAATATTGGAATTAAAAAACATGCAATATTCCATTTTTCTTTTACTCCCTAAATCAGTAACTATACATAAATATAACTCACTATCAGGACTTGGTTTTCCATAAGCATATAAGCTAAATACAAAAATTTTCGTTATGTGTCTTTTTTATTTTTCAACATTAGGCAAAGTGGTATTTCTATTTTGTTGGTGATACAACAAGTTTGAAAAAAGCATCCCAATCCCAATTCTGTGCTCCATAAAAACATACATCATAAGAATATATCATTTTTAGATTAAAAATTATTAAAATAAAGATTAGGAGCCAAAATCCAATAATTTTTCCTGTATTTAAACGATTAATGTTCTTGAAAATATAAGCAAGAGGAATGCTAAATATTGCCAAATATTCAACATAGTTTCTTGCTCCAAAGCAACAACCAAAACCCCAATCCCACCATGATGAAAAAACATAAGATATTACTAAAAATAAAACCAATATAAATACTCCATTTTTTATTCCTTTTCGTATCATATAAATCAAGGATGCAATGATGACAAAATAGAACGGGCTATATAAGAACAATCCATTATTTGGTGAAAACCATGTTTGCAATAGTTTTGGATCTGTCCAATTAAATCCTTCGTTGCCATATGTGTAAATGATTAATGATCCATGTGCATACTTCCAGTAAAGTAGTTGAGGTAAGATAATAATAAATGCACCAAAAAAAATCAGCAAAAATATCTTCGGGAAAATTAATCTTTTGAGTCGAAAAAGAACATCTGATTTACTATTAATGTCAAGGAAGAAGTAAGTACACAAAAAAATAACATTTGAGGGTCTTATAAGAATAATAAGCCCACAGACGATACCAAACAAGACAATTTTCCAGAAATTTTGTATTAATAAGTAATTTGTTCTTTGAAGCAAATAAAGGTAGAAACAGAATAATGAGAATGAATAAACATGAGACATTCCAGTTTCATCTATTGAATAGTAATACAGATTGGTTGCTAAAAATATTGATAATAGTACAAGATAAATGATATTACTGTCAAAATGAATTTTTAGGTACTTCCGTAAAAAAAACAGTCCTAATATTAAATAGAATATAGAAGCCACATTGATACTCCAATGATAAACAGGTGAAAAGCCATTTGCTTTGAAATTTAATGTCTCCGCTAAAGTGTCTGCGATTAAAAAAAAAGGAAGTTGAAGCAGGGCAACTCCATATGTATATTTAGTTAGAACCTTTTTATTTTCATAATCTAATTTGAATCCATGCCCAGTTTTATTATCAATGGATTCCGGAAAATTATCCGGATTAAACTTGAACTTGAAAGTAGCTGGTAAGTAAACATAATAGCCTCCTTTGTCCGCCCATATTTCACTATGATAATTGAAATACCCGGATTTACTGTGTCTGTTAAAAGTTAAGAACAACGTTATTCCCGCAAAGCAAATAACTAATATCCAGTAAATGTATTTATGCTTTTTCTTCATTTTGCCTAACTATATAAATTCATTGTTCTTATCACTTCATATTAGCAGGATAAACACAATTGTATTAAATCCCTAAAAATTATTGAAATATTAGTAATAAGGAATAATTCCACTTTTATTTTACTT
>JAUWSB010000211.1 GCA_030610255.1 Bacteroidota bacterium | reverse complement strand
GAAGAACAAACCGTTATAAAACAGTGTTCCAAAAACATTATTTAAAAAGAAGGAAATTCCGTATGTTCCGTTATTAAAGAATACTAAGCCTGCAGTATAGCTTTCCATTAAACCAATAAAGTTTTGCGGATAAATCGGATTGCCTAACCAGGCTGCAAAATTTGTTATCAGGAAGAATATCAGTGATGAACTTAATGATGCCATAATAACCGAACTAACTTTTACCCGGTTTCTTAAATAAAATCCCAAAACAACTATAATTGCAAAACTTGCATAAACTGCAATCATATTATTGTGAAATCCGATAATAAGATCGCTTAAAAACAAAGCAGCTATCGGAACAATAAATGCCAGATACTTCTTTCCGAAATATGTTCCTCCAAAAAGAGCAATAGCTGCAATAGGTGTAAAGTTAGGCCAATGTGGTATTAGTCGCATGAAAGCACCAATAATAATTACCGATATAATAAATATGAACCTTGGAGAAATTGTTTTATTATTCATAATAAATAGATTTAAATTAATTGCACAAATGTATAAAAAATCATTTTAAAAATATTTTATTATTAAAATAATTTTTCCCTTCGTAAGACAACTTAACACTTTTGTAAAATAATTTAAGTATTGTTATTAAAAAACAGCTTACTGTCTGTTAATCATTTAATTTTTGTTTCAGCTTTGACATGAAATAGTTCACATAACTGGATGATTGTTCTCCAAAGCGTTCAATGATGTTGTCTTTTTCAATCTTAAAAGTTGTATGTTCACCAGTAATCTTAGAGAAATAGATATCATACTCATTGTTATCCTCATCAATCATAATAATTCTTATCAAATTTTCATTGATTTGCATAGCTGTTAGGTCGGCATGACATACAGGACAATAGAATTCAACACTTTCCCCTTCAATAAATTTAAGGCTGGGATGACTGATATATGTGTAATTACCCAATTCAGGGTTCAATAAAAGCAATCCCTGCCTTTTTCCAACAGTAGTTTTAACGGTGAAAATAATATTGTTCCACACCCTTAAATAGGATCTGCATTCAGGGCATAAATAATGAAATTTTAATTCTTCAGACATTGTTCTATGTTTTTGTTAAATGAACAAATTTATAAAATTTATTAATAAAAAACAAGTGTTTACATAGTTTTTATATCTTTGATTTTTTTGTAAAGATGAGTAATAAAATTTTATTAAACTGAATATTATGAATAAAATAAAAATATTTCTAATTAGCATCCTGATAATGAATATGTTTTCATGCAACCTGATAAAAGAAAAAGTTGATCTTATTGTATTAAATACAAAAGTTTATACTGTTGATAAAGATTTTTCAATAGCGAAAAGTTTTGCAGTTAAAAATGGAAAATTCCTTGATGTAGGAACAGATAAAGAAATCCTAAATAAATATAGTGCACCAATTATATATAATGCTATTGGAAAAACAATATATCCCGGGTTTATTGACGGCCATTGTCATTTTTATAATTATGGACTTGGCTTACAACGGAATGCAGATTTGACAGGCACTAAATCATTTGAAGAAGTTTTGGAAATCATAAAAAAGTTTCATAAAGAAAACCCATCAGAATGGATAACCGGAAGGGGCTGGGACCAAAATGATTGGGAAAATAAAGAATTTCCAGATAAGAATGAATTGGACAAATTATTTCCAAACAATCCTGTTTTTTTAACAAGAGTGGACGGACATGCTGCTCTGGTTAATACTGAAGCATTAAGAAGAGCTGGAATAACCGGAAAAACCAAAGTTGAAGGAGGTAAGATAAAATTAAAAGATGGCAAACCTACAGGTATTTTAATAGACAATGCTATTGATTTGGTTAAGGAGATTTTTCCTCAACCGGATAAAAATGAACAAATCAATGCTTTGATAAAAGCACAGGATAATTGTTTTGCAGTTGGTTTGACTTCAATTGTAGATGCATATCTCGATAAAGAAATTGTTGAACTTATTGATTCGCTTCATAAATGCGGTGATCTAAAAATCAGGATTTATACAATGCTAAGCTCAACCGACGAAAATATTGATAAATTTGTTAAAAACGGTCCTTATAAAACAGATCATCTTACTGTTAGGTCTATAAAATTATTTGCCGACGGAGCACTTGGTTCAAGAGGAGCACTTTTAATGGAACCATACAGTGATGACCCTGATAATATTGGGTTGTTAATGGAGAGCCCGGATTTATACAGGAATATTTGTGAAAAAGCATTAAAATACGGTTATCAGGTTAACACACATGCAATCGGTGACTCAGGAGTAAGGTTTATTTTGAATATTTACGGTGAGTTTTTAAAAGACACAAACGATCTTCGTTGGCGCATAGAACATTCACAGGTGGTACATCCCGATGATTTTAAATTGTTTAAGAAATATTCAATTATTCCATCGGTTCAGCCAACACATGCAACATCAGATATGTATTGGGCGGAAGATAGGTTAGGAGAGAAGCGCATAAAAGGTGCTTATGCATTTAAAGAACTTCTTCAGCAAAATGGATGGATTATCAGCGGAACTGATTTTCCTGTTGAAGATATTAATCCTTTATATACTTTTTATGCAGCAGTGGCACGAAAAGATTTGAAAGCTTATCCTGAAAATGGGTTTCAAATTGAAAATGCCTTAACTCGTGAAGAAGCTCTGAAATCCATGACAATATGGGCTGCAAAAGGCAGTTTTGAGGAAAACGAAAAAGGAAGCATTGAGTCCGGAAAAAATGCAGATTTTGTTGTCTTGGATAAAGATATTATGAAAATTGATGAAAATAAAATTCCTGATGTAAAAGTTGTTAAGACTTTTGTCGGGGGAGAGGAGGTTTATTCATCTGAATAAGTTAGGATTTAATTTCATATATTTGTCAAGATTGTTTAATTACTTTTCTTAAAAAATAATATTATTACAAATACTACAACCAATATAATACCATGTCAAATAATATAATCCTGAAGGAAGAAAATATAGTTGAACGAATATTTTTTATACGAAGTCATAAGGTTATGATTGACTCAGACCTTGCACAGTTATACGGAGTTGCAACAGGAAGACTTAATGAACAAGTTAAAAGAAATTCAAAAAGATTTCCTGCTGATTTTATGTTCAGGTTGACAAAAGAAGAGTGGGAAAACTTGAAATCGCAAATTGCGTTATCAAGTTTGCAAAGCAAAAGTTTGAAGCCGCAAAATGCGATATCAATTACAATTGACACTAAAGCTGACTGGGGTGGAAGAAGAAAATTGCCATATGTTTTTACCGAACACGGTACTGTTATGCTTGCCAGTGTTCTTAACAGTGAAATAGCAGTTAATGCAAGTATTTATATTGTCAGAGTATTTATAAAATTGCGTGAAATACTATTTTCACATAAAAAGTTGGAACGTAAAATTGAACAAATTGAAAACAAATATGATAAGCAATTCAAAATTATTTTTGAAACAATAAAACAACTTATACAGCAAAAACAAACACCTCGTAAACCAATAGGTTATAAAATCGGAAAAAATAAATAATCAATCTGTCAGTAATGATAAATGCAATTTATTTTCTTAAAATCCAAAAAATATAATTAATTTTG
>JAUWSB010000189.1 GCA_030610255.1 Bacteroidota bacterium | reverse complement strand
GCTATTATAATGACGGCAAAGGATGGGTAGATTTTTATTATTATGATGACCCTTCAGGATATGATAATACAGGTAATTTCTGCATCAAAGGTCTGGCAGTTAATGATTCGTTAGTTGGGATACAGCCTGTAAATAATACTTCTAATTCATTAAAATTAAAACAAAATACACCAAATCCTTTTAGCACTCAAACCCGTATAGATTATGAATTAACGGAAGCTTCAAAAGTTACATTAAATATTTATGATATAACAGGTAAATTGATAAAGACGATTGTTGACAATTATGAACCGGCCGGAGCAAAATCAGTTATTTGGGATGGAAGAAATGAAAACGGTAATATTGTTGAACACGGTATTTATATTTATAATTTACGTGCCGGTAACAAATCACAAAGCAAAAGAATGCTTTTTATGAATTAAAATTTCAATGAACAATATTTTTAAAGGCTGTCCAAAATTAATGGGTAGCCTTTTTTTATGGAATGATGGAATGATGGGGTGACGGAGTGACGGAGTGACGGAGTGATGGGGTGATGGAGTGACGGAGTGATAGAGTGACGGAGTGATGTATATTAATCCCAAGCCTCAGCCTCAGCCTTAGCCTCAGCCTCAGCCTTTAGCAATTACTCTTCCCCGGAAAGCAGTTCCGGTCTTCTTTTTTTTGTTCTTTCAATAGCCTGCTCAAGTTTCCATTTCTGGATTTCCTTTTCATTGCCTGAGAGAAGAATATCAGGAACTTTTAAACTTTTATAATTTCTTGGGCGTGTATAAACCGGTGATGATAAAATATCGTCCTGAAAAGAGTCGGAGAGTGCGGAAGTTTCATCACTTAATACTCCGGGTATTAATCTTACAACGCTGTCTGTAAAGACTGCTGCTGCAAGCTCACCCCCTGATAAGACATAATTTCCGATTGAAATTTCTTTTGTTATAAGATGTTCACGGATACGCTCGTCAATGCCTTTGTAATGTCCGCAAAGCAGAATCAGATTTTCAAAAGTAGAATATTTGTTAGCAAGTTTCTGGTCAAGCAGTTCACCATCGGGACTTAAATAAATTATTTCATCGTAATTTCTTTCCGATTTTAATTTGCTTAAACATTTATCAACAGGTTCAATCATCATTACCATTCCTGCCCCTCCACCAAAAGCATAATCATCAACACTTTTATATTTATTTGAAGTGTAATCTCTGAGATTGTGTAAATGTATTTTAACTGAATTTTTTTCTTTTGCCCTTTTTATGATTGAGTGATTGAACGGACCGTCAAACATTTCGGGGAATATTGTGATTATGTCGATTCGCATGAGATTGATTGTTGTTTAATTATAAAGTTAATAAGTAATTTGTTAAAAAAAAAGTTTTACTTGTAACTCAATATTATTAGTTATATGTTATTTGTTATAAGTTATTGGTTAAAAACGTATAACATATAACTTTTAACATTCTATCAACAGGTTATTTAATCATAAAATTACTATAATTCATTATAGTTCCATCATTAACAATTACATTATTTACTCTTGCCCATGTCGGTCCGTTTTTACACCATTCAATAAATTTATCAAGGTTTTCTTCTTCGCCTTCTGCTTCAATGTAAACAGAGCCATCTGATTGATTCTTAGCAAAACCGGATATGTTGTATTTTCTCGCTGCCTGATTGGTATAATATCTGAAACCAACATTCTGAACTCTTCCTGAAATTGTAATTATTTTATTTTTAATCATTAATTATAGAGTAAGTCGTTTTATTATTAAATCATTAATTTTTTCAAACAGTTTAACAGGTGTATAACCACGCCAGTTAAAAGCATCAAATTTTCCACCAAAGGCAATGTAATAGTCAAGATTAGCATTTTCAAATTCCCTGAAAACATGCTCCCTGAAATTTATTCCAACTATCCATCCATCTTCAATTTCATCAAACCATTCCTGGTAATAATCATTGTCGGATGAATGAAAATTCAGAACGTTTTCTCCAATCAAAATAAATTTGTTAATTCCTTTATCAACAAGCGGCTCAATAATATTTCTTTCAAAATACATGATATCGTTATAAAGGGTGTCGTTCCATTCGCCCATTAGTTCAATAATACAAAAGCCCAAATTATAATCAGCATAAAGAATTTTAATATAAAGCGTTGACGACCCTATTTCGTCCCACTGGGGATGAATTAAATGATTGTATATTGCATTAGTAAATTCAAATTCGCTGTATTCTTTGCCATAAAATGGGGATAATTCATCTTCGGAGGCAATATATAAATTTCGCCATGAATAATATGGTTCAATATTAAACATTTAAGATTCGGATTTTTTCTTACGTTTCATTTTTATTCCCAAACTTATCAAAAGTGCAAATATTATGAGACTTACTCCAAGCATGCCATATTCGGCAACTAAGTTTTCTTCGCCAATTATAATGTCGTGTATTGCTGCCCAATCAAGCAGTAATAACACAACAACGATTATTATTACATAAATTATTGTTTTCATACTGTAAAATTAATATATTTTCCTTTACCACTTAGTTTATTTTCCCGGTTTTTGTATGGAATACTAAGATCATGAAAAAGTTTTTCAAGCTTCTGCATGTTTTTTTCTTCATAAATTTAACCCGGAAAATTCACGAATTTTCTGCGATTAAGAAATACCAACAATTTTGGTTTCTTTTCAATCCCCAAATTTGGGTATTTCTAAATCGGGGTTTCCCGTTTTGCTTTCCTCTATCCATCGCACATTCATACAATTCACCATGTTCTTGTATGAATAAAACGGGTTAATATAAATAATCAAAATAAAAACTATATTTTTGCCAATTCAAAAATTGTTATTATGATTAGTAAAAAAAGTTCAATAGTAACAGGTGTTATTGCGATAAGCATTTCCGCAATGTTATGGGGATTTGATGGAGTGGTTCTTACACCGAGGCTTTACAATCTTGATGTTGGCTTTGTGGTTTTTATACTTCATCTGATTCCGTTTGTAATCATGAATTTGTTTCTTTACAGGGAATATAAAAATCTATCCCGTTTTACACGTACCGACTATCTTATACTTTTTTTAGTTGCACTTTTGGGTGGTGCAGTCGGAACGCTCTCAATAGTTAAAGCATTGTTTCTGGTTAATTTCAAACATCTTACAGTTGTTGTCCTTTTACAAAAGCTACAGCCGGTTTTCGCAATTTTTTTAGCAACAATTATTTTAAAAGAAAGAATAAGAAAAAACTATGCTATCTGGGCTTCAATTGCAATAATATCAGGTTATTTTTTAACTTTCGGAATAAACCTGCCTGATATTCATGCTGGTTCAAATACAATTTATGCTGCATTATTTGCTTTATTGGCAGCATTTTCTTTTGGCAGCTCAACTGTATTTAGTAAAAAAATCTTACAAAAATACAGTTTTAAAACTGCAACATTTTACCGCTATGGCATTACAGTATTGATAATGCTTTTATTTGTAAGCTTCACGGCAAAATTTTCACAATTTAATTTAATAACTAAACAAAACTGGCTGATTTTTCTGATTATTGCTTTTACAACAGGTTCGGGTGCAATTTTTCTTTATTACTACGGACTAAAAAAAGTTAAGGCAATAATTGCAACAATCTGTGAGTTGTTTTTTCCTATTTCTGCCATTTTTTTTGACTATATCTTTAATGATAATGTGTTATCAGTTGTTCAATGGATTAGTGCTGCAATAATGATATTTGCGATTATAAATCTTAATGTGGGTAATACCAGACGTATACATAACGCAGCGAAGCTACAAACAAATTAGCTTAAGTGATAGTTAATAGAAAGTCGGCAGTCCATACGGACTCCTTTCAGTCGTCGGCAGTCAGCAGTCGGCGATTAATAGGCTGAAGACTGAAGACTGATAATCAAAAAACCAATACTTTACAAAAAAAACAAGATTTTATTTATAATATTTTAAATAATTTATTCCATAAGTACCTGATAAACATAAATTAGTAAGCGGTAATGATTACGGATTACGAATTACGAATTAGGGATTACGAATTAGGGATTACGAATTTTTGTCGGCAGACAGGTAGGAACAACAACTTAAAATATTCAACTCTTTTAGGTTTTGAATATCTCCAAGTCATCGGATGAGTTCAACTAACTAATTTGATATGAAAATTCTGTGAGAATCTGTGTAAAAATTTGTGAAAATCTGTGGTAAAAAAATGTTAAACATAACTTCACTACCTGCAATTAAATTAACCTTAGAAAATAATTTATTTTTCAATTGTGAGCGCTTACAAAAATCTTCTTATCTTTACTAAAAAATAATATCATGAAACATTTTACTTTCTTATTAGCAATGCTATTAACCTTTGCAGTACTAAAAGCTCAGAATATTCCTTATAATTTAACACCCGACTGGGAGTCAAATCCTAACGGACAGGTTTCAACAGGTTTAGGACT
>JAUWSB010000102.1 GCA_030610255.1 Bacteroidota bacterium | reverse complement strand
TTTTATCTGTTCCTTTTTGCAAAACTGTCGCTTCCCTTGTTTTTTCCTTATCGTTTTTATCTATTAAAACTAACTTGATTTTTGAATCCTGGTCTTTTGGAGCATACATTACATCATCCATCTGTTTCAGGATTTGTACAGCATCTTGTGATTTTACATAATTAATTGTGCTTGTTAGTGTTACTAAAGCACATACTAAAACTGATAATTTAAATGTTTTCATAATAAATAAAATTTTAATGATTAAACTTTTATAAATTTACTTGATAATTTAATTACAACCGGCATTAAAGTGAGAGTAGCCAAGCCGGAACTTATCATTGTAACTGCTATTAATAATCCGAATCTTTGCAATGGAACTAAATTTGAAAATAGCAGTACAAGAAAACCTGCCGAAACGGAAATAACATTTATTATAATTGCCCTTCCGCTTATTTTAATACTTTGTTCCAAGGCAGTTTGAATATTATTTGTTGTTTTATGGTCATTATCAAAATGAGTGATCATGTGTATAGCATAATCAATACCTATTCCTATTGAAATACTTCCAACAAGAACAGTTGCAATATCAACAGGTATTCCAAAAAATCCCATAAAACCGAACAAAAGGACGAGAGTTGTACTAATAGGTATGATAGCAAAAAATCCCCTGATCGGTGATCGAAGTAATATTGCTACTACAAAAAAAACTAAAATAATTGCAATAATTAAGCTGTTCATCTGACTTTGTACTATACTTTCATCTAAACGTTTGTATAAAGAAGGTAAGCCGGTAATTTCCATTTGACATTCTTCACTTTGATTTTCTGCAATATATTTCTCCAGATCATCACAGAAAGCAGTAAGAATTTCATTGTCAGTTGTAGAAATATTACCCTGAATCAACCCTTCATTCAGATCATAGCTAACTAATTGTTCCATTATATCTTGTCCTTCAAGCAAAAACCATAGTTGTTGAATTTTGGCTTCTTCATCAGGTATTTTTTTTCCTTCACCCATTACGTCGTTCATCTCTTCAATTAAATCGGCTACTGATTGTGTTTGCTTTATGTATTGGTTTTGTTCCATAAAATCCTGAACACTTTTCATTGTTCTTAATACTCCAGGGCTTTGAACGTTTCCCTTAACAGTAACATATACAGGCATACTTCCTGTAAACTTATCTTGTAATAATTTTTCAGTTCGTCTTATCTCACTGTCTTTTTTGAAATAGTCAATCATATCCACCCTTCGTTCTACCTTAAATATACCAACAATACTTATCAGAATAATTATTGTCCAAACAATAAAACTATATTTAGGGTGCAGAAAGATTAGTTTTGAAATATTTTTTAAAATATTACTTAATATAGTATGTTTATCAGCACGTTGACTTAATATTTTAGGATTCCACCTTTTCTGTGTGATTGCAATTAAAGCCGGTGCAAATGTTACTGAAAGAATGAGTGAGAAAAATACACCCAGTGCTGTAAACAATCCAAAATCGCGTATCATAGTCAAGTATGAGCCAAATATAAAGGAAAGAAAACCAACCATCGTGGTCAAGGAAGCTAGCAAAACAGGAATCATAATATAAGCTAAAGCTATAATCAGTGCAATCATCCTGTTTGTGTCTTTTTCCTCATTTATCCTGTTTACAACATGGATGGTATAAGCGCTACCCACCGCCAATAAAATAATGGGTGTAATATTGGAAATAAGTGTAATTTCAAAATCCAGCAGGCTCATTATTCCGAGAGTCCAGGTAATAGCAATGAAAACGGTTAACAACGGAAGAACAACCCCTCTTAAAGACCGGAAACATAACAGCAAAACAAAAGCTATTGCTAATATTGCAATCGGACCTAACCATACCATGTCGTGCATTATAATATTACTGCTTTCATTCATAATAAAAGGAAGTCCTCCGTAATATAATTTTCCGTTAATGTTAATTTTATCAGCCATCTTTTTAATTTGGGTCGTAACAGCAATTTTGTCAACCCCTGTATTTACTTTAGCTATGATTAAAGTTGTTGTGGCATCTTCCGATAAAAGTGTTCCTTTGTACATTTCTTTTGACAGGATATACTCTTTCAGGTTATCAAGCTCTTCCCGGGTTTCAGGCATATCATATTCATCAATTAGTTTCCCGATTTCAATTCCCCAATCACTTCCCTTAATGTCAATAACATCTGTTAAGCTTGTTACTGTTCCAATTCCTTTAATGCTTTTTACCGAATCAGTCAGTTGTTTTATTTGTTGCAATATTTCTTTTTGAAAAATATTATCAGTCTGTACAACAATAATAGCCATATCATTACCGCCATATTTATCACCAACATTATTAAACAATACTGCTACATTATCATCATCGGGCAGATAGCTTAAAACATCGGGGTTTATTTTTAAATCCTTAATAAAAGATCCTAAAAAACCTGTAAGTAAAATTGTAATAAGGATAATATGAATTCTATTCTTTATAATTATTTTTGCTATTTTTTTCATTTAAATTCCTTTTGCTAATTTATTCATATTTTATTTTTACTTATATTGTTTTCTCGTCATTTTTCTGAAATTTTTTTTAGCTATATCTTTTATCTAAAATGAAATTCTCCGGGTATTTTGCATTAACATTTTTATACATCTTGCTTATTACATTCATTGTATTGTTCATATCACTAATATTTTTAATTACCCCTTTAATTCCTATTTCTTTTTTTGTGTAGTCAATATATCCTACTATAATCGGCACGTTTGTTCTTTTCGATATGTAATAAAAACCTTTTTCCCATCGTGTTACCTTATGTCTTGTACCTTCTGGAGAAAGGACAATACATAATTCTTCGTTATTATAAAACAGGCCTGCAATTTGAAATATTAAATTGTTTCTCTTACCTTTTCTCTCAACAGGGATACTTCCAAGGGGTTTCATAACTATATTCATTGGGAATACAAAAAAATCTTTTTTATATAATATCTTGTATTTGACACTTATTTGGTTGAGAAATAATTTAAGTATCAGCCAATCCCATATACTTGTATGTGGTGCAATTATTAATATTGATTTTTTAATATCAGGGAATACCCCATTGATTTTCCAACCCAAAATATTGTACAAAATATAACTTGAAGCTGTTCTCATTAATATTCTAATAAATTAATACCTGAAATTTATTTAATCCCTTCAAAGATTATTGCCGGAGGAATATTTAATAAAACAAATTTCCAGTTTGCTTTCTTAAATTTTCTGTTTATTAAATGAAATATCAACCACGAATACTGGTAGGTTATAAACCTGCCTTTTTCATTTAGTAATGTAAAAGTTCTGTAAATAATTCTTCTTCTCATTCGCCTGTCTAAAAATGTAAATGGTATTGTTGAAACAATATAATCCACTCTTTCAGTTTCATACCTGTTTTTTAAAACCAACCTGGCATTTTCCGCACTGGTATTAATTATTATTAGGCGCCTATCTTTTATTTGGAGCAAATCATTTATAAATTGTTCATTTGTTTCAAAAACAAATAATGAAGCATCGTCATGCATATTGTCAAGGAGTTTTTTAGTAATCACACCTTTACCAGGCCCATATTCAACAATTATTTTTGCTTTTTGAAAATCAATTTTGTCAATAATCTTTTTTACAATTAATTTTGAAGATGGGAATATAGCCCCTACATGTTTATCCTTTATAAAACTTTTCAATAGCAAATTATTCATAAATTTATATTACATCTTTAGTATCCCGTTAAAAAGAATATCAATCAGCGAATTTAACTGGTCTTCAATATTCTGATTTATTTTTTCAATGAAAAATGGGATTTCAAAGCCTTTCATAGAAACTAAAATGGCTTTAGCAGTTAGATTTATATTGTCAATTACAAATTCGTTATTTTCAACTCCTTTGGTTAATATTTTGCTGATCATTTCTATTTCCTGATTATCAAAATCCTCTCTTATTTTTTCAATAATCTTAAAATCCTTCAGATAGTCATTCCTTAAAGCATCATAATAGTTAGCCAGTTCATTAATAGTCATCATACGGGTTACCATGTAATCTTTCAAATTTTCCTTAGCGATTGATTCACTGGAAATTATTTCACTTAATTTATCTTTTAAGCCATTAACCTCTTTTTTAATTACTGCCTTATAAATCTCTTCCTTGCTTGTAAAATAGGTATAAACTGTTCTTCTCCCTTTACGGGCTGCAACAGCAATATCGCCTATAGAAGTTTTAGCAAACCCAAACCTTTGAAAAATATTCCGGGCTGTTTCCAAAATGATATCCTTAGAACTTGTAATTGCCATAATTAATTAATTTTTAATATTACTCAACTGCACAAATTATGTTTTATTGTGCAAAAGTAAATTATTTTATTATTTTTGCAACTTATTTTAAAAATAAATTACAAATGACAAATAATAGAGCTGCAATCACAGGAATACACGCTTACGTACCTGACTATATCCTTACAAACAAAAAACTGGAAACTTTAGTTAATACTACTGATGAATGGATAACAACCAGAACCGGTATTAAAGAAAGGCATATTTTAAAAAGAAAAGGTTTAGGAACTTCTGATATGGCAGTTAAGGCTGCCGAAGGACTTTTTAAGAAAACAAAGGCTAATCCCGATGATATAGATATCGTTATATGTGCAACCGTTACTCCTGATATGCAATTTCCTGCCACGGCTAATATAATTAGTGATAAACTGTATTTGAAAAATGCTTTTAGTTTTGATATTAATGCAGCATGTTCAGGTTTTATTTATGGATTAACAATGGCTTCAAAATTCATTGAAGCAGGAACATATAAAAAAATATTGGTTTTCGGAGCAGATAAAATGTCTTCAATAATTGATTATACCGACAGAACAACATGTATAATCTTTGGAGATGCTGCCGGTGTTGTGCTTTTAGAACCAACAGAAAATGGATGTGGTATTATGGATTCCATACTTCGGACTGATGGCTCAGGCAGGGTGTATTTGCATCAGAAAGCCGGTGGGTCAGTGAAACCTGCTTCGCATGAAACTGTTAATGCTCGTGAACACTTTGTTTACCAGGAAGGCAAGACGGTTTATAAATTTGCTGTTTCAAATATGGCAGATATATCAATAGAGATTATGAAGAAAAACAAGCTAACTACCGACGATATTGTCTGGCTGGTGCCTCATCAGGCTAATCTGAGAATTATCGAAGCCACAGCGAGAAGAATAGGATTTAATAAAAACAAAGTAATGATAAATATTCAAAGGTACGGCAATACCACAAACGGAACCATTCCGCTTTGCCTTTGGGAATGGGAAGACAAGTTGAAAACGGGTGATAATATTATTCTTTCAACATTTGGTAGTGGATTTACCTGGGGAGCAATTTATCTTAAATGGGCTTATGACACAAATGATAATCCATTATAACTTTTTAGCATTGATAATTATTCTTAATTTTAATTATATACTTTAAATTGCTAAAACATGGATGGAGGGTTTGGGAAAGAAAAGTGATTAATAATTATTTTTTCTTACATCTTTCCATGACGCAAGATAGAAATAAGAAGCCAAAATCCTAAAATACCGGCAGCAATAAAACCGACAACTCCAATAACCGGAATATCATTCCACATCGGAGGGATTTTTGAAAGCACTATTAATGAAGAGCCAACTATAATTGAAGCTAAAACAATGGCAAATGCAATACGATTACTAATCTGGCTGTGAGTCTTAAGCATGGGGGTAAGTCCTTTATGCTCAATGTCAATTTTAATCTTACCACTTTTGATTTTCCCGATAATCTCACGTACATCAAAGGGCAGGTCCCGCACTAATTGTCCCAACTCTTCCGCGGAAAAATATATGTCCTTAGCGATTTTGAATGGGTTATAGCGATCTTTGATTATTTTTTTTACATAAGGCTCAACATGTTTGGAAAAATTAAAATCCGGATCTAATTTTTCTCCATTTCCCTGTAGTATCCCAAGCGCTTTTCCTAATAAATATAAATCAGAAGGAACTATTAAATTATTTTCACGGAAAAATATCACAAAATCATTAAAAAGGGTCGCTATATCAATTTCTTGTAACGACTGGTAATAATACCGGTCAATAAGTTCGGTTATTTGTAATTCTATCCTGTTTATATTCAATTCTCCACTACTACCACATAGTTTAATAACATTTCTGGTAATTACATTGGAATCTCTGTTTACAACTCCAATCATTATGGATTTAATTAATTACATAGTGCTTTTGGTAAGTGTACCCATCATTCCATAATCTAAGAAACAGATAATATTATCGGGCAATACCAGAACGTTCCCGGGATGAGGATCAGCATGAAAAAAACCATATTCAAATATTTGTTTTAAAAATAAATCGGTACCTCGTCTCGCAATAACTTTCGGATCAAGTTCAAACTTTTTGATACGCTCAATATCTGAAATTTTGATGCCATCAATAAATTCCATTGTAAGGATTTTTTTTGTAGAAAAATCCCGATAATATTTAGGTACATAGATATTTGCATTTTTTTGAAAATATGTACCGAATCGTTCTAAATTATTAGCCTCGATAGAAAAATTCAACTCCTTACGAATTGTTTTTTCAAATTCTTCAACAAGATGAACAAGGCTTAAAAATCTTATTTCAGGAATATGCTTTTCAGCCATCATGGCTATGTTAAACATAATTTCAAGGTCTGTTTCGATAATACGTCCTATTCCCGGTCGCTGTACTTTAACCACAACATCTTCCCCGTCGAGAAGGGTTGCTTTATGAACCTGGGCAATGGATGCGGCTGCAACAGATGATTGTGAAAATTTTTTAAATATTTCATTAACCGGTTTTCCTAATTCTTTTTCAATAATATTAGTGGCTTCTTCTCCGGAAAAGGGGGGCACAGAATCCTGCAATTTTTCTAGCTCAACTAATAATTCCATAGGGATTAAATCCGCCCTGTTGCTCATCACCTGTCCGAATTTAATAAAAGTCGGTCCAAGTTTTTCCAGAACCAGGCGCATTCGTTCCCAGCGCGAAAGTGTAAGTATTTTAGGATCTGCCTTCCTGAAAACAATCTTTCTCCCAAAATCAATAACACTCTCTAACCTTGACCGGGAAATAATATCAGCAAATCCATGCTTTGAAAGCACCCCAATAATTTCCAGATAGCGGTTTGCATGACGATATGTTCTGCCAATCATCCCGATCTTACGAATCATTCTTCTTCCTTGTTTTTTTACTTAGCGAACTTTGCAGTTTATCCAATTGTTTTTGGATTTTCTTCAGGTCTTCATGGGTTGCCACACCTAACTTATCAATAACCTTTTTTACCTGATCGTTAATCTTCTCCTCAATCTGCTGCTTAGTTTCTTCCGACCGTTTTAGAAGTTCATCTGCAAATTTACGACCTTCTTCCTTCGTTAATTTTGCTTCTTTAGCCGCTTTTTTCGCAAAGTCCTGTACTTTTTCCTTGGTCATCAAACCAATTCCGATTCCTGTAAGGATTCCTTTTTTTAATAAATCAATCATTTTTACCTCCTTTAATAATACTAATTTTTTTTATAATTTTCTTTACAAATATAATAAATTTACTGATCATCATCTTTCACAAACTCAGATGCCTTTAAAAGAATATCAGAAACCATGTCTTTGGCTCCATCTTTTCTTTCTTTAAGGTATTTCTGAGCCTCATTAATTTTTTTAATCATTTCCTGACTTGTAGAGTCCAGCGTTTTTGATGCCTGATAGCTATTGTGCCTATACCACCTCTTTGCTTCTTCCAGATACTTGTAAGCACTATCGTAAGTATTTTCCGATTCTGTAGCTAATTTTGCTTTTAGTAACACAATATTAATTCTCATCATGTCTACTTGGTTGTCTAAATCTGTCTTTAAGCCAACCACATTCTCTTTAACTTCGTTAGTTAGTTTTGACTTATTAGATGTGTTATACCAAATGGCTATACTGCCGATAACCACTATAATCACAATTATAATTGCAATTATTATATTTCTCTTTTTCATAATATTATTTATTTTTTAGTTTAATTATTTGATTTCTTTAATTTTCATTTTTTGTTCCTCCTTAATTAGTTTGTTCATAATACTATTAATAATCAAATCATAATTCTTAAATAGTGTAGTTGCAATTTCATAACCTTCAGTAGCAAATTGCTTAGTTGCATTTATTACTGAAGTTTTTTGAAATTTTGTAGGATGTTTCAACCCGTTCAATGAAATATATTTAACTTTTTTCCCATTTGCTTTATAATACAAGTTGATTAGTGTTTCCACTCCAAATCTTGAAGTCTTTATCTTTTCAAGAATTGGCAGTATATCTGATTTCAATACTGTTCTTTCCCCCGTAAGGACTTTAAACGGATTAACAGCGTAATTAATTACGGTTTCAGACGGTTGTCCTAAAACCATATCTGCCTCATCACTCAAAATTGGGGTAATAAGTTCGTCAATATGACAGGGGTTTAAATTATATAGATCAGCATCAATAAAAGCAATGATCCCTCCTGTTGATAGTTCTATGCCGGTAGCCATAGCATAGCCTTTACCCATATTTTCTGCAATATCAATGATTTTAAAATCGATTTCATTTTTAAGATGCCACAGAATACGGGATGTTTTATCTTCCGACCCATCATTCACAACAATTATCTCACTTATTAATTTGCTTTGTGAGGCTGCCCTTATAACATT
>JAUWSB010000029.1 GCA_030610255.1 Bacteroidota bacterium | reverse complement strand
TTTGCAGCTTCGCCATGTTTTTGAGCCAATGCTTAAAGAAACAAAAACATTAAAATTATTTGAAGATATTGAAATTCCGCTTGTGCCTGTGCTTTCATCCATGGAAGCCGAAGGAGTTAAATTAGATATTAAAACTCTGAATGAATATTCTGTTATACTTCAAAAGGAAATCCAGGAACTGGAAAAACAAATTTATGAGCTGGCAGGACAGGAATTTAATATTTCTTCTCCAAAACAATTGGGTGAAATTCTTTTTGAAAAACTTGTAATAACAGATAAACCCAAATTAACAAAAACAAAACAATATTCCACAGCTGAAGATATTCTTCAAAAATTAATAAATAAACATCCTATAATATCAAAAATCCTTGATTACCGTTCGTTAACAAAACTCAAGTCCACTTATGTTGATGCTTTACCTGAATTAATTAATCCAAGGGACGGACGTATTCACACCTCATATAATCAGGCGGTTACTGCAACCGGAAGGTTAAGCTCTAACAATCCGAACTTGCAAAATATTCCTATACGTACGGAACGGGGTAGAGAAATCCGCAAAGCTTTCGTCCCGCGCAATGCTAACTATGTTTTGCTTTCCGCAGATTATTCACAAATTGAACTCCGCATCATTGCCGAATTAAGTAAAGATAAAGAAATGATTGAAGCTTTTCAGAATGGCTTGGATATTCACGCAACTACAGCATCAAAGGTTTATGATGTTCCGCTTGACGAGGTTACAAAAGACATGAGGCGAAATGCAAAAACTGTAAATTTTGGAATTATCTATGGAATTTCAGCATTCGGATTATCAGAAAGATTAAACATACCCAGAAAAGAAGCCGCTGAAATTATTAATCAATATTTTATCAAATATTCCGGCATTAAAGAATATATGAATAAAACCATAGAGTTTGCACGTGAAAACGGCTATGTTGAAACTATAATGGGACGACGAAGATACTTGCGCGACATTAACTCAAATAATGCCGTTGTACGTGGTTTCGCCGAAAGAAACGCCATTAATGCACCAATACAGGGTTCTTCAGCCGATATGATAAAAATAGCAATGATAAATATTTTCAGGGAGTTTGAAGAAAGAAATTTAAAATCAAAAATGATACTTCAGGTACATGACGAATTAGTATTTGACACTAATAAAAACGAACTGGAAATTGTAAAACAAATTGTTGAAGATAAAATGAAAAATGCCATCAAAATGGATGTGCCTGTGGTTGTTGATATGAATTCAGGTAAAAACTGGCTGGAAGCACATTAATTTCTGAACTCAGAATATTGGAATAATGGAAAATCCATATGACTCAAAGGAATCCGTATGGACGGACTCCTTTTAGTCGTTGGAATGTTGGATTGGGAATTTACCAATTTGTTTACCACTGTTCCAGCCACTTCGAAAAAAACACATCGTAAACCTGGTAATAACCCTTTTCCTTAAATATCATTTCCTTATTTACCAATGCTTTTAGAGCCGTATTAATTGAGCTGGACGCACCAAGTTTGTATTTTTGTATAAACGCTTTGGAAGTAGGCATATTAACTTTTTTCTCCTTAGCAATAGCAGTCAGAAGGTTAAATTGCTGTTCGGTCAGGAAATTTCTGTAATTATAATAAACTACTTCCTGTTCTTTTAAAATAGCCGACAATGTTTCGGTAATTACCTCATTCGTGATATTTTTCACGCCTTGTCCATATAATTTGTTGCACAGAAACTGAACATAATATGTATAATCATTCGTAAGCTCAAGTATAAATTCCACAGCCATCGGGTCAATTCTAAACTTGCCGTGTTCAAATTTTTGAGTGATAAATACTTTATATACTTCCCTGTTTATTTTTCCAAGCTCAAGAAATTCAGTACTTTGGTAAAAGGGTCTGCTATAATCACCGAAGATTGAAGTAAGCATGTGTTTTTGGCTTCCTGAAAATATAAAATTAGTATTATTGAGTTGCTGAATGTGCCCTCTTAGCAGTGCTTCAACATTTTTTTCCGGATAATAAGCAATTTGCTGAAATTCATCTAAAGCAATTACTATACGCCTTTTCTGATATTGCAGGTATTTGAATATCTCGTCAAGTCCGGTTTTTGGATTTGTATTATCCTGTAAAAAGATTTCTATACCCGGACTACCTGTTACCGGGTCAATTGTGATACTGGGACGAAGACTTCTGACTAAATTACCAAATGATTTCAATACCTGTGTTGTTCGTTTATCAAATTTCCCAATAATGGCTTTTGCAAGAGACGTGACAAATGCACTAAGATCATTGGTATGCATCAGATCCAGATAAAATAGGGTAAGGTCATTTTTTTGACACAGATGTTCAAAAGCATGTAAAATCAAGCCTGTTTTTCCAATCCTCCTGTGAGATATTAGTGTAAGGTTTCTCTGGTTCTCAATGGCATTAATAATCCTTTGAGTTTCATGCTTCCTGTTACAGAA
Organism: Bacteroidota bacterium; assembly: GCA_030610255.1. GTDB lineage: Bacteria > Bacteroidota > Bacteroidia > Bacteroidales > JADFUO01 > JADFUO01. The sequence continues at coordinate 14,841 of JAUWSB010000029.1, read as the reverse complement.
ATATTCAGAGCTTAAATATCTTCCAATGATAAAGGGATTAATATTTTTCATTCAAATATTTATTTTTTATTTCATAAAATACGTAACGTAATTTATGCAAAATTGTTTCATGTTTTACGTAATAAAAATGTCGGGATTTTAAAATACCAATAACATTAGAAAAAATTAAACTGTATTAAAGAAAATTAAACCCTCTTAGTTTTTTAACACAAGGCGAAAAAAGGTAGAGACGAGGCATGCCTCGTCTCTACTATAAATAATATTGAATGCATTAAATATTTTTAATAACCAAATATTTCCTCTAAAGTCAATTCCTTAACCGTTCCTAATTTTTTCAAAACATTCATATCAACCTTATCTTTATCACCAATAATCAGGAAAGTATAATTCTTATCTTTAATCTGCTCATCAAAAAATTTACTGAACTCATCCATATTTACAGTTTTAATATATTCATAAACATCCTTACGAATATCATAATCTATACCCCTGTCAAGATTTCTTTGATTAGTCCAGAAAATATTTGATTTGGTAATTCTTTCGGTTTCAATTTTTGCTAAAATAGCTTCACGTGCTGCATCAAACTGAATTTGTGCTTCAGGCATATTGTTCATCAAATCAAGCATAGCACCAGATGCTGTTTTGATTTTATCTGCCTGAGTAGCTACAAAAGTGTATATGTAATTTGATAAATCAACTTTAGGTGGAATAGAAAACACAGCAAAAGCACTATAAGCCAATGCTTTTGCTTCTCTTATCTCCTGAAAGATAATAGATGAAAGTCCGCTACCGTAATATTCGCCAAACAATCTGGCTTCGGGAATAAGGTCTTTATTAAATTCATCACCTTTTGATAACATCACAAGATTAGCCTGAACCATATCATAATCAACAAAATAGACTTTGTTCTTATCAGTTGCTAATTCAGGATATTTAACCGGCTGCGGATACTTCATGAGTTCGGTAGGTATTTTATGAAAATTATTCACAACATTCTGAACTTTTTCAATACTTTCAGGACCATAATAAAAGATTTTATGTTTAAAAGAATAAAGTTTTTTAAGCAGATCCGACAAATGTTTAGGATTAATCTCACGTAATTCGTTTCCTGAAAAAATATCAGTGAATGAAGATTTTTCGCCATGTTTTCCATAATTGAATAAACCTCTCCAAAGAATAGCCGACTTACTGAGTTTTGCATCAGACCTTTCTTTTAAAATACCATCAATATAATCATCATAAACTTTTTGGTCGGGTTTAACATTTGCAAGAACATGTTCAAGCAGTTCTATTCCTTTTTCAAATGATTTCTGTAATCCGGAGATATAAACATACGAACGGTCTTTCCCGGTAGAAACTCCCATACTTATTCCTAATTTAAAGAATTCCTCTTGTAATTCAGCCGGACTGTACTTATCAGTACCTAAATACTGAAGATAGTTAACTGCAATAGGTAATTCTTTAATATTATCTTTACCCATATCAATTATATAGTTCAATGAAAACAGTTCATTTGTCGTATTTTCAAGATAGTTCAGTTTTACATCATGATTTAAATCAACATAAGAAATTACTTTTTCAAAATCAACAAAAACGGGTTTAAGCTTTTCAGATTCTTCTGAAATAAATTCTTTATAAAACTCCGATTGTGCCTCACGGTTAATATCAATTGAAGTTATTTGTGGTTTATCTATTTTAACAGCAGTAGTATCTTTTCCAGTTCTTTTATAAACTACAACATAATTATCTTTATAATGCTTATTGGCAAATTTTACAAGGTCTTCTTTTGTAATTTTTTCCAGCTCATCAATAAATTTTACCTGATCTGCCCAATCTAATTCTTTAATAAAAGCATCTACAAAATCAAAAGCTCTGAAATTGCTTTCCTGTGAACGTATTTCTGACAAGCGAAAATCATTGATAACCGCTTCTATCAGCCAATCTTCAAAATCACCGTTTTTAATTTTTTCTATTTCTGTAAGCAATAAGTCCTTAACTTCTTCCAGAGTTTGTCCTTCACGGGGATTTCCATATAAAACATGAGTACCGTAATCAATCAAAAAGTAGGCATAAGAACCTGCTCCTAAAACTTTTTGCTCTTGTACAAGATCAAGATCAATCAAGCCAGCCTTTCTGTTACTTAAAATATTATCAATTAATGCAACATATTTCTCATCCGGGGAATTTGCACCATCAAACCTGAAACCAATTCGTAAAAATTCGGCATCCGGACCTACTACATTTTTTATTATTGGTTCTGTAATTTCGTCTTCAGGCTGCCAGCTTAAATCAGGAATATTTTCATTGGGCTCAAAATCACCCCAATATTTATCAATTAATTGTATTGTCTTTTCAAAATCAATATCTCCCGACATACACATAGCCATATTGTTCGGAACATAATAAGTGTTCCAGTAATTATGGATGTTCACCATTGAAGGATTTTTTATATGTTCGGCTTTCCCAAGTACAGTTTGTGTTCCGTAAGGATGATTTTTAAACAACCCGCTCATCAAAGCTTTATTAACTTTCCTGTAATCATTGTCCTGCGACATATTAAATTCTTCGTAAACCGTTTCTAATTCGGTATGGAAAAGACGCAAGACCAATTTACTAAAACGTTCCTTTTCAAGCTTTAGCCATCTTTCCAACTGGTTAGACGGAATATCGTTAAGGTAAACGGTAAATTCGTTGGATGTTCCTGCATTGGTTCCTTTAGCCCCGAGAGCCGAAACCATCTTATCATATTCATTTGCAACAACAAACTGTGCGGAAACCCCTGAAATACTATCAATTTTTTTATAAATTGCTTTTTTTTCTTCAGGGTCATTTGTATTCTTATGCTGCTCATATAAATCCGAAATTTTACCTAACTCAATTTCCTCATTTTCCCAATTAATTGTTGCAAAATCGTCGCTCCCTTTAAACATCATGTGTTCAAGATAATGTGCCAGTCCTGTAGTTTCAGGTGGGTCAAAGGTTGCGCCTGCCCGAACTGCAATTAAAGTTTGGATACGCGGTGCATCCTTGTTATCAGATAAATAAACTTTTAACCCGTTATCAAGCGTATAAATTCTTGCATTTAAAGGATCGTTAGTTACTGTTTCGTAAGTATAACCGTTTTTATCGGTAATCGTTTTTACTTTGTACTTGTTGGTAGTACATGAAAACATCAGGGTTACTGCAATAAGAATTGCAATTAAATTAAATTTTTTCATTTTAATTAATTTTAGTTAATAAAATTGATTTATGTATAGGGTTTCTTAACCTGCATTATTCATAAGTTTAAATGAAGAACTATAATAATGCAGGTTAACCCCGATTTAGAAAAGATTATATTTTGAAAGTTGAACGCATCAAAATATTAGCTTTTCTTTATCGTCAGAATAATTCATTATTGTAATGTTTAAAGTTTAGGAATTATTCGGGTTAAATAATTTTCAAACTTACTGATTTTCTGCTTAATTAACAAACTCTGAAAAATATAATTTATTATACTGAAAAAAAGTAACTACAAGACTGATTGAAATTAATAATTTTTTAAAAAAGTTATTAAATATAAAGACTATCCTTAAAGATAGTTTTATATATTTGTACAATAAATAAAAGAAATTAAGAATTGGCTCACATAACTAATACAATGAATTATAAAAATGACAAACGAATAGTATTAACTCTTGATGCAGGAGGTACAAATTTTATTTTTTCAGCAGTTCAGAGTGGTAACGAAATTACTGAGCCAATAAATCTTTCTGCAAAAGGAAATGACTTGAAAATAATTTTAAAAAATATTATTTCAGGATTTAAACAAGTTGAGTCAAAGATCAATCAAAAAGCTGTTGCTATCAGTTTTAGTTTTCCCGGACCAACCGATTACAAAAACGGTATAATCGGCAACCTTGAAAACCTTCCTGCTTTTCACGGTGGAGTTGCTTTAAAAGCAATGCTTGAAAATGAATTTCAAATTCCTGTTTTTATTAATAATGATGGCGACCTTTTTACATTCGGTGAAGCCATTGCAGGAATTTTACCCGAAATAAATTCACTTTTAGAAAAAAATGGCAATATAAAAAGATATAACAATTTGTTTGGTGTTACATTCGGAACAGGATATGGAGGCGGGATTGTTTCAAACGGCAATTTATTTTTGGGAGATAACTCTGCCGGTGGCGAAATAAACAGGATGCGAAATAAACTTTACCCCGAAACGAGTGTTGAGGATAGTGTTAGTATCCGTGGAATTCAGAGGGTTTTTGCCCGTGAAACAGGAACTGATATCAACAATAGTCCCTCACCAAAAGAAATTTTTGAAATCGGAACAGGTATTAAAAAAGGTGATAAAAATGCAGCTATAAAATCTTTTGAAGAGCTTGCAATTGTTGCCGGTGATTCAATAGCAAATTCTTTAACACTTATTGACGGACTTGTTGTTATTGGCGGTGGTTTGTCTGGTGCATATCCGCTGTTCTTACAAAAACTTGTTGACGAAATGAATAATAATTTTCATACGTTTAAAAAAAATTCCTTACCACGCATGGAAATAAAAGCTTTTAATCTTGAAAATAAAAACGAATTAAATAAATTCCTTGAAAATACATCCCGGAAAATAAGCGTTCCTTTTAGCAATAAAACCGTAAATTATGACCCTGTTAAACGTATTGGAGTAGGAATTTCAAAACTTGGAACTTCAAAAGCAGCTTCAATCGGAGCATATAACTTTGCTCTTGATCAACTTGATAAATAATTTTAACGTAATTATTCAGTTTGTGAAAATGTTAATAATTTTTTGTGTAAATAAATTGAACTAATGTTAATTTGTTTGACGTTTGACGTTTTATTATTTTATGATTTTTATGGCAACAATAAAAAGAGTTTATATATTTTCTTTCTATTTCAAATGGTTCATCCGAAGAAGTCAAATCACAACTTTACAGAGCATTAGACCAGAATTATATTAATGAGGAAGAATTTCGTGAAGGATATGAGCTTTCTGATAAATTATCAAAAAAGATAGGAGGTTTAATAAATTACCTGAATTCTTCCGATTATCGTGGAAAGAAATTTAAGCTATCATAATAAATAACATCAAACGTCAAACGTTAAATATCAAAATTGAATTTATTTGTTTACCCCGAGTACTCAGGTTACGTGATTAGATAAAATTAATAAAATGAAAATATATCCAATAGAAACAGGAAATTTAAAATTAGACGGTGGTGCCATGTTTGGCATTATACCTAAAACCCTTTGGGAAAAAGTATATCCATGTGATGAGAAAAACCTTTGCAACTGGTCAATGCGATGCCTTCTTGTGGTGGACGGTGATAGAAAAATATTGATTGATAACGGTATTGGTGATAAACAGGATGAAAAATTTTTACGTCATTATTATTTAAATGGAGATGATACATTAGAAAAATCTCTGGCAAAATATGGCTTTTCAACTGATGATATTACTGATATGATATTAACCCATCTTCATTTTGACCATTGTGGTGGAAGTATCAAATACGACAAAGATAAAACAGATTATGAATTGGCATTTAAAAATGCAACATACTGGATTAGCAAAAAACAATTTAACTGGGCTATACAACCAAACAGACGGGAAAGTGCTTCATTTTTAAAAGAAAACATTCTGCCAATTGAAGAAAGCGGAAATCTGAAATTAATTAAAAAAGATTGCGAAATATTACCAAATATTAGTGTGAAATTATTTGACGGACATACCGAAGGACAGGTTATCCCTCATATAAATTATCATGGCAGAACAATAGTTTTTATGGCTGACCTGCTTCCTTCAACTGCTCACATTCCAATGCCCTGGATCATGGCGTATGACACACAACCATTAGTCACTTTAAAAGACAAAGAAAGATTTTATAAAGATGCACTAAAAAACGATTATACCCTGTTTTTTGAACATGATCTCTACAATGAATGTTGTACGCTTCATGAGACCGAAAAGGGAGTGAAAGTAAAGGAGACTTTTACACTTGAAGAGTTTAAACAGAAGGTTGTTGAATAATAATTGAGTCTGGTCTATAAAGTAAAAAATTTAAAATGATAGCCAAATGCATCACAATAATTTAAAACAAAAGGAGACAAAAATGAAACAGAACAAAAAAGTACTCATTACGACCCTATTAGGGTTTATACTTTTAGTAAGCACCTGCGTGGATTCTGTTCATGCCTGCACCGGAATTAGATTGATATCAACTGACAAAGGTGTTGTTTACGGCCGTACGATGGAATGGGGAGCATTTGATCTAAATTCCCGCGTTGCCATTATTCCTCGTGGGTATTCTTTCACCGGTTTAACACCGGATGGGGAGAACGGCAAAAAATGGAAAGCGAAATATGGCGTTGTCGGGCTCGATATGCTTGGAAAAGATTATCTCGCTGACGGCATGAACGAGAAAGGTCTGGCCGTTGGCTTATTTTACCACCCGGGATTTGCCAGTTACACGAGCTACGAAAAAGACAAGGCAGACATTTCAATAGCACCAAATGATGTTGTAAGTTTTATTCTTAGCCAATTTGCAACAATAGATGAGGTTCGTCAGGGCATGAGCGAAGTCAGGGTTGTTCCTGTAGTGGAAGAAGCACTAGGGATTCCGGTTTATGCTCACTGGATGGTGACAAGCCCGGAAGGAGAATCCATTGTCATCGAGTTCTTCGATGGCGAGATGAAGATTTTTGAGAATCCTTTAGGGGTTATAACAAACGCACCAACCTTTGATTGGCATATGACCAATTTGCGGAATTATTTGAACCTTTCGGCTGTTGCCCTGCCTGACAAAAAAATAGACGACCTTGATTTCGCTCCGCTGGGTGGTGGTAGCGGCATGATTGGATTGCCCGGTGACTTTACGCCACCTTCGCGTTTTGTGCGTGCTGTAGCATGGACTCAGACTGCACGCCCTACAGGAACGTCTTCTGAAACTGTTTATGAAATTTTCAGAATTCTTGATAACTTCAATGTGCCTCTTGGTGCAGCTGAAGGCTCTGATAGTCCCAGCAGTACGGAAGGTATGCGCAGTTCTACGATATGGACTACGGCATGGGATCTTTCAGAGCGCGTGCTCTATTATCACACTCAGAATAACAGGCGTGTTCGAGCCTTGGATTTAAAAGAACTGGATTTTTCAAATCTCGGCGACGATCTTATTCACATGCCTCTTGACAAAATTAAAGAGCAAGACATAGAATATATTACGCCGAAAAAGTAGTAGTTCGCTAATAGTCATTACCAGAATGTGCTATTTATTATTAGTGAATTAATAGCGTTGCAAATGTAACTGAAAGGACTTTGAAGCGTCTAACGTAATGATAAAATATTGTTGAACATATAAACCCGACATGACCTAAGACAATTAGGATTTTAGATTTTGGATTTTAGATTTGAGATTTGACACACAAGAGAATGATGATGTAATGAAATTTGCGACACGAAGTTAGCCCGTATGGGAAATTCGAAATTCGAAATTTGGAAAAAACTTATTTTAACAGCCTAATTTCAAATATCCAAACTTGTCCGTATGGATTTCTAATTTCTGAACATGAATTTTTCTAATAAATTATAAGTAGCTGAAAACAAATTAACTACAAAAATATAAACAGGTGAAAATTACCATTGAGGACTTAAGTAAAGAATATAAGAATGGTAAACTTGCATTGACAGATATTAATCTTGAGATTGAAAATGGTATGTTTGGTTTGCTTGGTCCAAATGGTGCAGGCAAATCAACTTTGATGCGTATTTTGGTAACCATAATGAAACCAACTACCGGATCGGTTAATGTTAATGGTTTCGACCTTGCGAAGAATCGTGGCGATATCAGAAAAATGCTTGGTTATCTGCCACAGGATTTTCGGTTCTTTACAAAATTGCGAACATGGGAATTTCTCGATTATGCAGCAAGTCTGTCGGGTTTAAAAAACAAAAAAACACGTTTGCATAAGGTTGATGAATGGTTAGAAAAAGTTGGATTATTCGATGTTCGCGAGCGACATGCCAACAAACTTTCGGGTGGGATGAAACGGCGTTTGGGAATTGCCCAGGCATTGATAGGTGATCCTAAAATCATTGTTGTTGATGAACCTACAACCGGACTGGATCCTGAAGAGCGAATACGTTTCCGAAATATTTTATCCGAATTAAGCCAAAAGGATGTTATTATTTTACTTTCAACTCATATAGTTGGTGATATTTCAAGTGTATGTAGCGATCTGGCTTTACTCGACCGTGGTACGTTACAATTTAACGGATCACCTGAAAAACTGGTTGAAAAAGTCCGCGGCCATGTTTGGCAGGTGAATACTTCGGGAGTTGAGTATGATTTGTTAAAAGAAAAATACGCAGTTATCTCAACTATTCCATCAGAAGACGGCTGGGAAGTACAATTGGTCGGTGAGGAAATCGAGGCAAAAAATGCCATTGAAATTGAGCCTAATCTGGAACATGCTTATGTGTATTTTATGGAATATTTAACAGAACATAATAAGTTTTAATGTGATCATGATAAAGTTTCACATCATACGAACTATTGCCAGATATGAAATGCGAACCTTATTGCGTTCCTGGTTTTTTAGAATATTCGCGGGCCTGGCAGTTGTCGGTTTGGGTATTTTTAATGTGGCAGTATTTGTTCCGGCAAGTGGTGCCCCATGGCTGTACAGAGCACTACCGGCCTCAATTCCTTATGCAAACCTTATCATTCTAAATCTCGGACAAGCAATTGTTGCTGTGTTTTTGGCATCCGAATTCTTAAAACAAGATAGAAAAAACGATACTATTGAAGTTATCTATGCCCGTTCAATGACAAATGCCGAATATATTTTAGGGAAAGCCCTCGGGATTTTATCGGTATTTTTTATCCTGAATCTAATTATTCTGATGATGGGAATTGGTTTTTCATTTATCAGTAGCGATTCAACTCAGGGAATATGGGAATTCTTTTTCTATCCTTTGCTTATTAGTTTGCCCACTCTGGTTTTTATCTTGGGGTTATCTTTCTTTTTAATGATATTATTGAAAAATCAGGCAATTACCTTTATTTTACTTCTCGGTTACATCGCTTTAACAATTTTCTATCTAAACACAAAATACTATCATCTGTTCGATTATATTGCATATAAAATACCTATGATGAATTCAACGATCGGGGGATTTGGGAATTTTAATGAGGTGTTGATACATCGCGGAATTTATTTCTTTTTTGGGCTTGGGCTGATATTTTTTACAGTATTTAAATTACAGCGATTGCCACAATCACGGAAAATGGCTTCTTTTCCAATTTATCTAACCATCATAAGCCTGTGTCTTGCAGGATTCTTTGCAGAAAAATATATCAGTTTAAAAAAAGGGAATATTAATTTCAAAAAGCAAATGATCGAATTGAACAATGATTATGTTAATACTCCCAAAGTAAAGGTAAGCTCCTGCAATATCGAACTTGAACATCTCGGAAAAGAAATTGCTGTTCATGCCGAAATGGAAATTTGCAACGAAACTAATTCAAGTATCGACACATTAATTTTTAGTCTTAATCCTTCCTTAAAAATTACTTCGGCTGAATCGAATGGTGAAAAACTACAATATCAGCGTAAGTTGCATCTTTTGATGATAAATTACCCGGGTGGATTGCTTCCGGGTGATAGCACTAAATTGTCTTTAAATTATCATGGAACAATTAATGAAAGCACTCATTTTCTTGATCAAAATCTTGATGAGTACGAAGATAACTTCTCTCTTGAGATGTTTAGAATCCGTAAGCGATATGCTTATTTGCAGGATAAGTTTGTTTGCCTGACCAGCGAGTCATTATGGTATCCAACTTCAGGTGTGGGCTATGCCACCACCAAACCTACACAGCATTTTCCTGATTTTACAAATTTTACACTTAAGGTAAAAACAGATACAAATCTTGTTGCGGTTTCGCAAGGGAGTTTGAATAAAATCGGAGAAGGAGAATTTGAATTTAAACCTAAAGTGGTCTTACCGAAAATTAGCCTGTTGATTGCTGATTATAATAAATATTCAATAACGGTAGATTCAATTGAATACAGTATTTATGCAAAAAATGGCAATCAATATTTTCTGGATCATTTTACAGATTTTACTGATAGCCTTCCGAATTTGATCCGTGATTTAAAAAATGAATATGAAACCAAAATTGGACTTGAATATCCTTTTGAACGTTTTATTTTAGCCGAAATACCACTGCATTTTGCACTGGATAAACATATTTGGTCGGTAAGTAGCGATGCTGTTCAGCCTGAAATTATGTTTTATCCCGAAAAGGGAGTATTTTTAGAAGAAACTGATTTCAAAAAACGAAAGAAACGATCCGAGAGGCGTATGATCCGTGATAACGAAGAAGTTTCGCCCGAAGAACTCCAGGCACGAATCTTTAAAAGATTTATACGCGGTAATTATATGGCCAATCATGAGGAATGGTATATGTTTAATGTGATAGACAGAAACACATATACGCTTCTTCCAAACTATTACACTTTCATCACACAATTTAATTCTGAAAAATGGCCTGTGCTTAATATGGCTCTCGAAGCATATTTAAAAGACAGAAACGAAAGTTCGGCTTCATCATACAGATGGTTTTTTACGGGAATTAGTAGAGGTGAACGTATCAATCTCGAACTTAAAGAAGCTCCTTTGAATCGCTTATTAGAAACCGGAATCGAAAAATCGGGAGATGATGATAAGGTTAAATTATATAATATTATAATTGCAAAGGGGGAGTATTTATTCTCGGTTTTCAGAGCAAGATATGGTGATGATGAATTTAATAAGTTTTTGAACCAATTCATTGAAAAGCATAAAAATAAAGTATTTTCATTTGAAGAATTCGAAAAAAATTTTAAGGATCGTTTTAATGAAGATATCTTAAACGAAGTAGATAATTGGTATTCAAAAAAAGAATTACCCGGCTTTCTTATCAAAGATCTTCAGACATACAAAGTTATGGAAGAAGAATTTACAAAATATCAGGTTCGTTTCAAGATTTCAAATCCGGAAGCAGTTGACGGATTGATCACTATAAATATTGACCTCGCTGATCCGAGTAACCGTCGCCGTCGCGGTGACAATGAAAATCCTGATTTTACCAGAAAAATTCATATTCCGGCAAAAACTGCCAAAGAAATAGGTTTTGTTTTTACTACCGAACCGGCCCGTATGAATATTTATACTCATATTTCTAAAAATCTACCGAATAATCTTATCTATGATTTTACTTCATTTGATGAAATAAAAAAAGTAGCTGTTTTCGATGAAATTAAAAGTAGTGAACTTTTTACTGATCTCTTAAACGAAAACGAAATCGTTGTTGATAACGAAAGTGAAAATTTTGAATTTAATCAGGATTTGCAAAAATCATATCTGAAATCATTAATTGGTGAAAATAAAGATCAGGGGTATAAATATTCGGGAATAAGATATTGGAGTCCTCCGGCAGAATGGAAGCCGGTATTACGTTCTGGTTTCTATGGAAAGTATGTTCGTTCGGCTGTATACACTAAAACAGGTCATGGCGAACGAACTGCTATCTGGAAAGCTCCTTTAGATCACGACGGTCAATATGATGTGTATTGTCATATTGAGAAAATAAATATCCGCAGGCGGAGAACAACTAAAAAATCCAATTATAATTTCAAGGTTTACCATGATGATGGAATGGAAGAAATTACTATGTCGGATGAAGAACTGGAAAACGGATGGAATTATCTTGGAACATTTTTTATAAGTCCTTCAACTGCAAAGGTTGAACTAACAAATAAATCAATTGGTAAAATGGTATTTGCCGATGCAATAAAATGGGTGGAAAATAAATAGATTTAAGAATTAAGATTTTAGATTTATGATTTTATACCTGAAACTGAATATTTGAATAAAAATTTATTGATATGAAAATAGTAAAACTAAGCTTCGTTTTGGCAGTAATTCTGAGCACTTCCCTGCTTTCATTTTCACAAAAGCTTGTAACTCTTGAACAAGCTATGGATATTGCTCTTGATAACAGTCCGGAAATCAGAAAGTCAAGATTAAATATGGAGAAAAACAAAGAATATTTAAATGCTCAATTAGCATCATTGAAATCTCGTTTCCTTCTTGATGTTACTCCTTTTATATTTTCTCGTGAAGAAAGATATGATGAATTTTTTTCAGAGTGGTACACTACTGAAAATAAAGGAGCAAATGCCAGTTTGATAATTTCTCAACCAATTAAATTCTCTGATGGATCTTTGTCCTTAAGAAATGATTTTGGATACCAGGACAATTTTTCAGAAGGAAATAATTCGTCTTCATATTATAAAGGATTTAACAACTACTTATATTTAGCTTATAATCAACCTTTATTTACGTATAATAAAACTAAGCTTGATTTGGAACGCAACCAACTTAATCTTGAAAATGCCACTTTGGCCTATTCCATTGAAATGTTAAATTTGGAATTTCAGGTTAATCAGGCTTTTTATTCAATATATCAAAAGCAAATGGCTCTTGAAATTGCTGAAGAAGAGTTTGAAAATCAAAAAATCAGTAGAGAAATTATTCAAAGTAAGGTGGAAGGTGGTTTGTCAGCCATGGAAGAATTATATCAGGCTGAATTGAATTTTGCAACAAGTAAATCTAATCTGGATAATAAGAAAGTTGATTTGGAAAATGCCAAAGATCAGTTTAAACAATTGATTGGTTTGTCACTTTATGAGGATATTCAGATTTCAACTGATATTGAATATAAACCTGTAAATGTTTCTTTAGATAAAGCTATTAATAATGGTTTATCTCAACGGCTTGAATTAAGTCAAAGGCAAATTGAACTTAATACTGCAAAATTCAATCTGATAGAAACCTCAGCAACTAATGAATTCAGAGGCGATGTTGAGCTTTCACTTGGAATTATGGGTAATAACGAGAAGTTTGGAAATATTTATGAAAAACCAACAAAAAGTCCTCAGGTTGGTATAACATTTTCAATTCCGATTTTCGATTGGGGCGAAAGAAAAGCAAGAATCAGAGCAGCCGAAGTTGATGTGGAATCGAAAGAAATTGATATTCAAACCCAAAAAAATGATATTATAATTAATATCAGAAAAATATTCAGAAATTTGAATAACTTGATTTTACAAATTGAAATTGCTAAACAGAACGAAAAAAACGCTCAATTGACTTATGAAATTAATCTGGAACGATACAGAAATGGTGATCTGACAAGTATGGATCTCGAGCTTTTTCAAAACCAACTTTCAGAAAAGAAAATGAACCTTGCAAATGCATTAATAAATTATAAACTCGAATTAATTAATATGAAAATTCAGTCGCTTTGGGACTTCGAAAACAATACATCATTTGTACCTAAAGAACTGCAGAATAATATTAGACAGAAGTAATATAAAATTAGTCCCGAGTACTCGGGATGAAATTAGAAATTCGGAAGAAGACCAAATTTCCAATTTCCAATTTCTAATTTCTATATCTTTAGTTTTAAAAAATGCAAATAACTGAAAATATATTAACTATAAAAACATAAACACATGAAAAAGATCATAATGCTAATAATAATTGCAAGTGTTTTAGTGGCTTGCAACGAAAATACCACTGAATTGAATAAGGATATTTCCGTGCCTGTATCGGTTATGGCTGTAAAACCTAAATCTATTGAAAAATATTTTAGCACAACCGGAACAGTAACTCCCGTAAAGGATGTAAGCCTAAAGTCAGAAATTTCAGGCAAATACAAACTTAAAACAAATCCATCAACCGGCAAACCATATATCCTTGGCGATTATGTTAAGAAAGGAGACAAAATTATTTTTCTTGAAGATAAAGAATATGAAAACAACATTAAAATTTCATCTTTGGAATTACATCAGGAAATATCAAAGCAAGTCTTTGAAAAACAAAAGTCATTGTACGAAAAAGGAGGTGTAACCCTGAGCGAATTAAAAAATGCAGAGATCGAGTATATCAATTCAGAATATTCTTACGAAGAAGCATTAATACGTTTACAAAAGATGAAAATCACAACACCTATCTCCGGGGTGATTGTTGAACTTCCATACTTTACACCGGGAACAAAAGTAGAGGCAAATACATTATTGGTAAGACTAATGGATTACAGCAAACTTCATATGGAGCTAAATCTTGCCGAAAAAAATATAAATGTCGTCAAAGTAGGACAAAATATTAGAATAATGAATTATACTATCCCGGACGATACATTATCTGGTAAAATTACCCAATTGTCACCTGCCATCGATCCTGAAACTCGTTCGTTCAAAGCCATGGTAAATATTAATAATTCTGAGTTTTTATTACGTCCCGGAATGTTTGCTAAAGGTGAAATTATAGTTGCTTCCCTTGATAGTGCGATCGTTATACCAAAAAATATTATTTTGTCAAAACAAAGAGGAAACACGGTTTTTGTTATTAATAAAGGTTTAGCAGAGGAGAGAATTATAAATTTCGGTTTGGAGAATCCTGATGAAGTTCAGGTAATTTCCGGCCTCAAAAAAAACGACAGACTGGTAATAAAAGGATTTGAAACCCTTAGAAACCGTTCTAAAGTGAAAGTAGTTAAGTAATCGGATTGACGATTTTTGATTTTTGATTGAATCACAACCTGAAACTTGAAACTTTAAACCATATAAAATGAAAAAAATAACACAGTTTTCGGTTAATTATCCTGTAACGGTTTCTATGATAGCTCTCGCAATAATATTATTGGGGTGGATTTCATTAAGGAAATTGGGTGTCGATTTATTACCGGAAATGAATGCTCCACGAATTTTCATTGAAATAACAGCAGGTGAACG
>JAUWSB010000085.1 GCA_030610255.1 Bacteroidota bacterium | reverse complement strand
CTATATTACGTCCCTACGGGACTTGGTTATGGGTGTATTTCATTTTCTATAAATATATAGTCCCTACGGGACAATCCCGAAGTGTCGGGAAAATGAGACAAATCAAATTGTACAAAACTTGTCCGCCCGCACGGGTGGATGGATGACCAAAACTGTTTTGGTCATTGAATTTTTGAACATTGTAATTTATCCATCCATACGGACTTGCTTCGCTTCGTACGGACAAGTTTTGAAATTTGGTGCTTGTCATTTGTGATTTTTAATATTTATTTAAACTTTCTGACTTTATAGACGGACTCTTAGGTTATAGTTCTCCATAAGTTGATATTTGCTCAAATTCCGAAATATCAACAATCATATCATAAGCATATCTGATAAACATTTTCCCGACTTTATATTCTTTGAATGGTTTGATTTTATTTCCCATTGCAAGGTTTACAAGTCCTTCCGGGATATTTTGTCCTACCCCGACAGCCAAATAAATCCACGCAGGTATTCTTGGATTTATTTCAAGTAAATAAAACTCATTTTTTTGATTTTTCATAAATTCCAGTTCAAACACCCCGCGCCATTTTGTTGAACCGATAAAATTTTCGGTAAGCTCAAGTAATTTTTTATCTGCAATTGAAATACCACCCCATGCTTTTCCTTTATCTGTAATATATTGTTTCCGCATTGGAAACGAAGCATAAGTATTGCCTTTACCATCACCCAGACCTGTAGTGTTATATTCGGTTCCGTTAATAAATTCCTGAATAATTATCGGTAGCCCCCATTTAGCTGAAATCTTATTGAAATAGGTTTTCACCTGCTCGGCATTGTTAGCAATCGAAGCATCATAATATTTCCCTTTTACTAATAAAGGATATGAAAATTCCGATGCTAGTTCGTATATTTCACTTATAGTATAAATTGCTTTGCTGTGCGGTACTTTGATGTCATATTTTTTACCGAACTCAGGAAGGTTTATTTTTTGCCGTTCTTCAAATTGCTCCATTGTGGGAAGAAAAGTATTTATTCCCATTTTTTTCAGCTTTGGATTGAGCTTTATGAATGAATAAAGTTCTGCATCAAAATTTGGGATTATCACATTAAGGTTTTCCTTTGAATGTATGTATTCCAAACGGGCTAATAAAGTTTCGGTTCCGGTAGTTGGATATGGAATTTGATAGGTTTTATCAACCAGTTGATGCATATATATTCCCGGCTCAAGCGATTCATAAGATAATCCGATGATCCTTACGTCAAATGAATCAGCTTCGCGTAAAGCACGAATAACCGCAACACCGGGGCCCGGACTGTCAATAGCATTTAGCCCCGTAACTGCAATGTTAAGCTTCATTTTCTGCATCCTGGTCAAGTAATTGAAATTGATTTAAAGTTTGAACAAAATCGCTATAATCCTTTTCTAAAGTATTTTTATCAGTATTATATTTTTCAAGCATATTTTCAAAAATATCTTCCCGAGGTTTTTCCTGTTTGATAAGGTTAAAAAATTCAATTCCAATCGGATTTGCAGAAAAAGATTCACCGTTAGCCGGATTAAAAATAAATCCCGACTCACTGATTGCTATGTTGCTTTTAATTTTTATCATAAAATTATGGATTTTTTAAAGATTAATTTTAGATTAGATGTGTTAACGTTGTTATGGTTTAAAAAGTATAAAATTAACATTTCTTAAGATCTTAAGATTAATTTAATATCTAATCCAAAAATCTTTACACAAAATGGCAAAATATTTTTCATAACCTTCTATAATCTTTTTATTACTAAGTCATACAGAAGGATAACGGTTTGTTCAACTTTTATCTTTTTATCTTCCAGCCTGCCCGTCCCCTCAAGGTTTATCTGGGTTAGGGTAAATACAGGGTCATAATTACATAACTTTGTCATTTACATCATTCTCGTATTTCCCTTATACCTATCAGGCTGTATAACCATTTAATTTCCTGCTCCCATAAACTGTCGTCGGGGGTCTCAAGTATTAAAGGAATATTATCAAAACGGGGATCATTCATTATCCTTTGAAATACTTCTTCACCAAGAAAACCTTTGCCAAGACTATCATGCCTGTCAACCCTGGTAGCCAGGTCTTTTTTTGAATCGTTGATGTGCATGCCTTTCAGATAGTTGAACCCAACAATCCTATCGAATTCTTTAAAGATTTTTTTGTATCCTTTTTCTGACTTAATATCATATCCGGCTGTATAGGAATGACAGGTATCAAGGCACACACCAACGCGGCTTTTGTCCTCCACCCGGTCGATGATGTACTTAAGGTGTTCAAATTTATATCCGAGATTAGTTCCCTGTCCGGCAGTATTTTCAATAACGGCTGTAACGCCTTTTGTTTTATTGAGGGTGATATTGATAGATTCGGCAATTGTATCCAAGCATTCTTCTTCTGATATTTGCTTTAAATGTGATCCAGGATGAAAATTCAGCCGGTCCAGTCCAAGCAATTCGCACCTTCTTATTTCATCCAAAAATGCACTTCTTGATTTTTTAAGATTTTCAGCTACCGGGTTTCCCAGGTTGATCAGATAGCTGTCGTGCGGAAGGATATGCTCAGGTTTAAAGCCATATTTTTCACAATTCTCTTTGAAAAGGTTAATATTTTGCTCTGTTAATGGTTTTGAAAACCACTGCTTTTGGTTTTTTGTAAATAAAGCAAAAGCTTTTGCTCCGATCTCATGTGCATTCACGGGAGCATTTTCCACACCACCTGATGCACTTACATGGGCTCCGATGTATTTCATATAATCTTTTCGTCAAAGATATAAAAAGGAAATAAATGAATATAATAGGTAAAGTAATGAATCTGTGTTAAATGATAATATGTTTATTCCCGGGAGAGCATATCGTTTAAGCATCTATTCACCTTTTCGCAAAGCATTTCCTGTGTACCAGCACAGTAGCCGGTATGCTGGCAATATATATTCATTTTTTGATCAAATAATATGGTATAAGGTGCATCAGGAATGCCCATAATCCGTTTTAAATCTCCGTTTTTATCAACATATACTTCTATTTCCAGATCATGTCCATAAACAAAGGGTTTCACATGTTCAATTTTTCCAATATAATCAATGCAAACAGCAATCATTTTTACCCCCTTATTGACTAAAAATTCTTCATGTGACTCACAAATAGCAAATAAGTTTTCGCAACATTTGTTATCATATGTTTTCCAGAATAACAATATCATCGGCATATTATCATTTGTAATGGTACTGGCATCAATTTTATTTCCGTCAAGCCTGTATAAATCTACAGAAGGAAGTTGATTGATTTGGGCATTTACTGAGATTATTAAAAAAAAAAAGAAAAACTCATCCGGAGGTTGCTACTTTTGGTTTCTTTTCAATCCCCAAATTTGGGTATTTCTAAATCGGGGTTTCCCGTTTTGCTTCCCTCTATCCATCGCACATTCATACAATTTACTATGTTCTGTTAAAGACTTTTATCCCATACGGGCCCATGCGGGCTAATGAAACGAAGTGAATCCGTATGGACTTCGTGACGCTTGCTTCGCTTCACTTTTTACTTTCGACCAACGCCCAGACGGGTTAGCTTCGCTTCAGGAGTCCGTATGGATATCTTTTATCTTGCAGTTTACTGCGTTATGTTGTTATTCTGTATTTTATATCTTGAAATATTCAACTTTATTTATGTGGGCGGAAAACAGGATAGGCATTCAATAAGTCTTATCCCGCTTCCGTATAATACTAAAAATTTAGAATATTCTACTGCAATTTGCAGCTTTTTATTATAAATAAGAGTATTATACAGATTACGTTTTTGTTTGTATTTTAAGCGTATTATACGGATATTTGCAGCTTAATAAATATGTTATGTGTTTGAAAAGGAGAATTCATGCAAAAGTATACAATAATTGCGTTCTCAATAGTATTAATGCTTAACCTAATCTCATGCCCGGAGGAACTGGCTATGGATAAGAAGTCCTACAACAAACTTTCAACGGAAGAAGAAAGAGTAATTGACCATAAAGGTACAGAGGCCCCTTTCAGTGGGAAATATAATAACTTTTTTAAAAAGGGTTCTTACCACTGCAAACGATGCAATTTACGACTTTATACTTCAGAAGATAAGTTTGCATCTACCTGCGGATGGCCTAGCTTTGATGATGAAATCAAAGGAGTCATTAAAAGACAAAAGGATGTTGATGGAAGAAGAACCGAGATATTGTGTACAAATTGCGGGGCACATTTGGGCCACATTTTTAAAGGAGAAGGACTAACAGAGAAGAATGTCAGACATTGTGTCAATTCCGTCTCCTTGATATTTGTACCAAATAAAAAAGAACCTCATATAGCAAAAGCATACTTTGCAGGAGGCTGTTTTTGGGGTGTAGAGCATCTCTTTGGGCATAAAGATGGTGTCATTTCTACAATCTCAGGTTATATGGGAGGTTCCATGGCAAACCCCTCTTACCGGGATGTGACTCATGGAAATACCGGCCACTTGGAGGTTGTCGAAGTAACATATGATCTGACCAAAGTGAATTATGAGAAACTTGTCAAATTTTTCTTTGAGATTCATGATCCTACACAAGTCAATGGTCAGGGTCCGGATATTGGGGAACAATATTTATCCGTCATTTTTTATGAAAATGATGATGAGAGAAAAATTGTTCATAAGTTAATAGATATACTCAAAACCAATGGATATGAAATCGTAACAAAAGTACTTCCAGCCGGAACCTTTTGGAAAGCCGAAGAATACCATCAGAACTACTACGACAAGAAAAAACAGCAACCATACTGCCATGTGTACAAAAAGAAGTTTTAATTAAAAATTAAGAACCGGATACAACACAAAGCCTATCGGAACAGGCCATTAACCTTAACTACTTTACTTCAGCATCGAGACCAGATAATACATATTTAATAATCCATTGCCTTTTATCTCGATTTTACCTCTCTTCGTGAACTCAAATTTGTCTTTTAATTTATTATAAGAATGTTGAGAAACATTGATCTTCATTGGTTCGGAATGGGCTTCCATCCTCGAAGCGGTGTTGATAGTATCTCCAAAAACATCATAAATATATTTTTTAATGCCAACTACTCCTGCAACAACTTTGCCTGAGTGAATCCCAATCCTGATTTCCCATATTACATCATTTTGATTGTTTCTATTTTTCATATAATCAAGAATCTGAATTGATGATTTAGCAATATTTTCCACGTGTTGAGGATTGCTTTCAGGTAGGCCGCAAACTGCAAGATATGCGTCTCCAATGGTTTTAATCCGTTCACAAGAATTCTTTTCAAAAATATTATCGAAGGTTGTAAATATATCGTTCAACTCATCAATCAAAAACTCAGGATCGAGGCTGGATGAAAGATCGGTAAATCCTACAAAATCAGAAATAAAAACAGTTACATTTTCAAACAATTTTGGTTTTGTGATGCCTTTTTCTTTGAGATCATTAGCTACTTTTGCAGGAAGTATGTTCAGCAACAATTTATCAGATTTGGCTTTTTCGTACTCGATTACTTTGTTGTGTTTTCGTTTGAGTAACAGATTTCTGAAAATCACAATTATCAGCAGCATTGAAAGAATAAAACCAATTAAAAATGAATTCCGGATTATTCTTTGTTTTCTTAACGCCAGGTTTTGAATTGTTTCATGCTGTTTTAATAGCTTTATTTCCTTGTCTTTTCTTTCGGTTTCGTATTTTATTTCAAAATCGGTAATTTGTTTATGGATTTCGTCGGTGAAAATGGAATCTTTAATAGTAGAATATTTTTTATAATAAGATAAAGATTTGGGGAAATTTCCAGTTGCTGCGTATATTTCCGAGAATTCCAGGTAATTTTTTTTTGTTTGGTTTCTGAGATTTATTTCTTCCGAAATTTTAGTGCTTTGTTGAAGAAAGTCCAAAGCTTGATTATAATTACCAGTTTCAAAAAAGAGATCTGCCAGGTTTGAAAGCACTATTGATATATCAGCGCGTAATCCTAATTCACTATACATTTTTAATGAAAGATTTAGATAGAAGTCGGCCTGAGAATAATCTTTCATTTTCAAATAAATTAGTCCGATATTATTATACCTGGTAGCAATCTGATCTTTATTACCCAGTTTTATATCAATGTCGAGGGCTTTTTGATAGTAGTAAAGCGCCGTATCAATAATTCCCAAATTATAAAATGCAAGACCGGTATTGTTCAGAATTTTGGCTGTAAGCCCTGTGTTGCCGCCATCTTTGTTAATTTGTAGCGCTTCATTAAAATTAGCAATAGCATTACTGTATTTTTTCCAGGAATTGTAGAGCAAACCAATGTTGTTTAATGTTTTTGACACTCCTGCTGTGTCGGAAAGTGCCTCCTTTATTCTGAGACTTTGTTCATAATACTCGATTGCTTTGTCAAATTTACCCCAGTCGGCATAGATGGATCCGATATTATTCATTGAAATTGCAATATTTTCCTGATCTCCAAACTCATTATCAATTTTTAAAGCCATAAGGTAGTTTTCGATAGCAATATCATAGTTTCCTAGTATTTTATAAATAAGTCCGATATTATTCAGACAGGTGGCAATACTTTTTTTATTATCTAATTTTAGATCAATATCGAGCGCTTTATTGAATGAAGACAAGGCTTTATGATAATTTCTTAACACAAAGTGACAAACCCCGGTATTATTGAGTGATTCAGACATTTTATACAGATCAGGGTCGGATAGATTTTGTTCGACATCAAGAAACAACTTATACATTCCAATGGCTTCGGTATATTTTCCGGTTTTAATTAGTGAATCAGCCATCCTGAAATATGTACCGGAAAGAGTTTGTTGTTGCCCTGATGTATTGTTTTTTAATACTAACAGTAATATCAGACAGATAAAGAAATATTTACTCATAGATAGAAATTTGAAATGCCTAAAAATTTTAACATCTCTACACATTACAACTTTAACACCCTAACACCTTAACACTTTAGCCATTATAACATATTTAGCGTCTATTAAACATTAAGAGGTAGATTATTTGGATCTACAATAGGTTCTTTAGCGAGAATATTATTCTGAATTTTATAAATTAAAAGGGGATTTTCACCGGGCAAACTTCCCCCACCTGAATCGGTGCCGCTGGCAAGGCCGGACTTAACATCCTCCAGCCTGATACCAGAACCTTTGTCCTCGGTAATTTGAGTCAGGCATGCTACTTTGGATATTGTTAAATTTGTCATTAAAAAGTTCTTCAGCGCCAATGTGTGTGAATCAGTCTCGGTAAAGCCGGTGCAAAGCTGGAAAGAAATAATGTTGAGGCATAGAAACGATTCGCTGAAATTTTGCATAATTACGGGAGAGACAATTTCACTCCCCTCATTCCAGCCAACATAAGGAAAGCCATCCAAAATCTTCTGCCGGATAATATTAATCAGATTTTTTGATTTGAGTTTCTTTAGGAGATATTCGAGATTCCCGCCTCCTATAACAATTGCCTGTGCCTTCGTTAATAAAACTGTTTCATCAATATTAACCTGTGTTTCGGTAATTGATTTTACCGTAATGCCAAGAGGAGAAAAGATATTTTCGACACTCCGTTTATACGATGCATAATCGGCCTGATCAAAAGCATAAGGAATAAATAATATTTCAGTAACCGGTGAGCCATAAGACTGAGCTTCGAAGCGATTAAAAATCCCGGTTATTTCATTTTTTAAAAACAGCAGTGTGTTATTTCCATAGCTGTCATTGTGTTGAATATTAGCTAAAAGCGCATTTCTTTTGATAGTATTTCCCATGATTATTAAATTTTATGATTTATATTATTAAGAATTTTACAGAGAAAAAAAACATAAGGATAAGATTTCTGTCAAAGATACAACAATTAACATATATTACCAAGTAATTTCTAAAAAAAAATAATATTTTGATGTGCTAGGAATAGTTTACTTTGTAATTTATTTGATAAAAACCCTTCTGAACTTATTATTGAAGCAGAACCCGGAAATTTGAACTTTGAATATTATTTGGAATCCGTTTTTGTTTGTATTTTAAGCATATTATACGGATATTTGCTGCCTTATGTCTGAGCAAGCTGAACATTTACAATCATCAATAAAGTGCATGAAGGTATTCTATCCCTTGATGGTATTGGCTGGGTTTGTCCAGCTTTTGATACCATCCACAATTCATATAATTATGGATCACTTTCATCTTAGTGAGGGAAAGGTTGGTCAGTTACCTCTTATTTACTTCATAGGTATTATGCTGAGCGCTATACTTATCACTCAACTGATACGGAAATTCTCAGTGAAGACCCTAATTATTTCCAGCGCCCTGATTGTCAGTGTATCGCTGATCGCCGCATCATTAAGCCAGTGGTTTGTTCTTTTAACCTTCTTTTGTTTTTTAGCTGGCTTAGGAAATGGTATACTTATAATCCTTCCAGGTGTATATGCCACCAATGTATTAAGTAAGGAAAGCGCCCGTATCCAATCTGTTCTTTTTGGTTTCCTTTCATTCGGTTATATCGTGGGACCACTTTTCCCCGGACTTATTGAAAATCTCAATATCTCCTGGCGTTGGGCAATCGCAGCTCCGGGTGTGTTTATACTTCCCTTTGTTATACCCATAATAATTACCAGACTTGAGCATATTGAAAAAGCGGAGAGGCTTTCCTTCAGGATCATTAAAGACATAATCTCTTTTGACCGCAGGTTCTTTTTAGGAATGATTGTCGCGCTCATTCTAGCCGGAGGGGCAGCAGTTGGATTTGTAACCTGGATTATAACTTTCCTGGAGAAGGAAAGGGGGATGTTACAGGGTTCTGCACACCTTGTTCTATGCGGAATTGGAGTAACTATAGTATTGGGTCGTATGGCTTGCGGATATTTAGCCAGGCGATTCTCATCATATAAGATACTGATTATAATAACTATCGTATCGGCTGTAATGATATTTTTTGCTCCACTGCCCAAAGTTGCCATGGTCAATATGGTTTTGTTTTGGGTTGCAGCTCTTTTCTTTTCCGGCATCTACCCACTTTTACTGTCGGCTGCTATTGTATATCCCAAGACAGAGTCCTCTAGCGCATACACTTTATTTTTCATTGCGATATCGGTTGGAGGCCTTTCTATTCCGTATGTATTAGGACAAATTTTTGAGCATGTGGGAGCGGTAGCTGGTATGAGTTCTATAGCAATTTTATTTCTTGGAGTGCTGGTTTGTCTGTTTATCATCAAAAAAGAATTACCTGTTTGTGAACATACACACCATAAACCCTTTCCAAACTGATGCACTTTACCCGTATAAGTGAGGAAGAATATGGGTTATACCAGTCCGTAAATATAAATCTGTTTTTATTGTTTATTTGACATATTATACAGATATTTGCATCTTAACAATATGTTATCTTTATCTCATTTCATACAAAGATTATTTAATTATTTTTATAAGTTCACTTATTACCCCAATATTACCATTTGAAATTTTTTAAAAAACAATAAATCACCGAAATATCAGTTTATTAATTTCAGACAGAATCATTAATTATAACATAAACAGAATTTTATTAGGATGAGAATTTTGAAAAAACATTTATATGCTTTAATATTGGTTTTATTCTTCAGTAATTCCTATTCGCAGGGGATTGGTATCGGACAATGGCGCGATCAACTTCCCTACAACAAATGTATCGGCGTTGCCGAAGCCGGTGATAAAATTTACTGTGCTACACCTTACAGCTTGTTTTATTACAACAAAGATGACAACAGTTTAGAAAGATTAAATAAAATTAACGGATTATCCGATATAGGTGTAAGTTCAATAAAATATAACAACGATTACAAAACATTGGTTATAGCTTACATTAATACCAATATTGATCTGATAAAAGGAAATAGCATAATTAATATTTCCGATATAAAAAGAAAGCAAATTCTTGGTAAAAAAACTATCAACAATATCATGTTTATTGATAATCTGGCATATCTTTCGTGTGGG
>JAUWSB010000175.1 GCA_030610255.1 Bacteroidota bacterium | reverse complement strand
GTGCAAAAAATCAAGAGTTTACTGTTGTAAATGACTGGTTTTCTGCACGAGCATAACGAAGAAATTGGCGTTTTCTGGCAAGCACTAAATATTTATTCATACGGGTTTGTTACCGGCAACACATAATACTGGCCGGTTCTCGGGTCTTTATAGAATCTTCCATAATAAATCATCTTTATAATTAAATTATATATACAATTCATAAAAAATTCTGTTTTTCAAAAATATTATATTTGAAGTTCTTATGCAAATTAAAAGTAATTTTTAATTCTATGAAACATCCATGACAAGTAAATTTTTACACACCCTATACATTTTATTACAGGGCAAGCAAGGGAATAATTATATAATGAAATTTGACAAAGTCAAAACAATAAACAATAAATCATATAATCTTAAAATATTTTTTAAAAAGTCAATTACTTGCAAGTGTCATCCTGACGACTAAAAGGAGTCCGTTAGGACGACGAAGGAGGAAGGATCTCCCGGCTATATGCATTAAGTCGGTAAATATTACCTGCTGGCAATATTCATAATGCCATCCAAGCATTCTGTATATTTAATTGCAAAATGTTGGTAATACTATAATCTATTTTTTATGATTGAATTTTTCAATGGGAAATTGTGTAAATAAATAAAATTATCAGATTTTATGGTAATGGCCGATTTGTATCCGGTAATGAACGATGATAATTAATTTTGGTTGGCGGTAAAATTGGGATTGGTTGACGGTTTGTATTGGTTGGTTTGGTTGGTTTGCACATAGTAGAGACGCACTGCAGTGCGTCTCTACAATCATACCGTACAAATCATCCTACCGTACAAACCACCCGTTTCATGCAGAACCATCCATTCTGTATAAACCGTAAAACCTGTTTACCAGACTTACAACCAAAATTACTTCTTCAAAAAACGCACGGCAGATGCTTTGAATGACAACCAAACCTTTTTCCCTTCTTTTAAATTAAACTTTTCAAGGGACTGATTTGTAACAATTACAGCTAATTTTACACCAATATCCACAATTATTTCCACACCCAGACTTTTTGGAAGAATCTCGGTAATTATACCCTCAAAATTATTTACAGCACTTGAATCAACTTCTTGATTGCAAATTATTATGTCTTCACCTCTAATCAAAACATATCCATCGGATTCAATTTCGTTGGTTAAAAGTTTTATCCTGACATTAGTATTGATTGATGCTATGCGAATTTCTTCAGTTGCAGGATTTAATCTTGATTTAAAATAATTTTTTATGCCGGTTAAATTCGCAACAAACTCAGATCCGGGATGTTGAAAAACATCATGGGGTGAACCATACTGAACAATACTTCCGTTATATAAAATTCCAACCTTATTTGCAAGTAAAATTGCTTCTTCATAATCATGTGTAACATGGATAATTGTCTGCCCGTTTTTGTTAAGATTCCTCAACAATTTTCGTAAGCCATCAAGAAGTTGCACATCAAGCGATGACAGTGGCTCGTCAAGAAGCAATATTTTAGGGTTTAATGCAAGGGCGCGTGCAAGGGCAACCCGTTGCAGTTCGCCACCGGATAAAGTTGCCGGCTTGCGTTTGAGAAGATGGATTAAATCAAAATTACCGGCAAGTTCATTTATACGGATATTGATTTCTTTCTTTGGAGTTTTATTGCTTTTTAACGGATATGCTATATTTTCTTTTACTGATAAATGCGGAAACACTGCATAATCCTGAAAAACCATACCTGTTCCTCTTTTTTGTATCTTTTCATTTGTGATATTTTTACCTTCAAGAATAATTTCTCCCGAATCAGGATTTATCAGTCCGGCGATCATCTCAAGCAATAAAGTTTTTCCCGAACCAGAAACTCCCAATAAAACAAAATAGTCTCCTTTATCTATAGAAAAGCTTAGGTTTTTAATATTGAAATTTTCAAATTTCTTGTTTATGTTTTTAACTTTCAGCATTTTTTCTTTCTCTGGAAAGTAATCTTAAAATTACAAAAACCACCAAACTGACAGTAATAAATATAACAGCGACCGGTTGAGCATACTTCAACCCGAATGCTCCAAAACGTTCAAAAATTAAAACAGGAGTTATCATTGGATGGTAAGCAACAATAACAACTGCCCCAAATTCGCTCATGCCCCTCGCAAACATCATTATCAAGCCGCTTAAAATATTTCGCCACGCCAAAGGCAATGAGATTGTAAAAAATACTCTGAAAGGTGAAGCACCTAAATTAAGCGCTGCTTTTTCAAGTCTTACAGGCACTCCGGCAAATCCATCCTTTGCTGCATTAATTAAAAAAGGCAAACTTACAAATGCCATTGCAATAGCAATCCCGGCAGGATGTCCAACAAAATCCAAACCTATTTCCGAAGCCATCTTGCCCACCACCGAATTTTTTGATACAAACCCAAGAATAGCAATACCGGCAGCAGTATGAGGAATAACAATAGGTAAATTAATTATTCCGAGAACTAATCTTTTTAATGGAAAATTCTTCCTTGCAAGCAGATAAGCAAAAGGAATGGCTGCAATTGCAAAAATTACTGTTCCTGCCATTGCAGTCCATAAAGTCAGCCAGATACTTTTCTGTACCTCAGCTTCTTTTGATGTTTCAATTATTGCTTCCGGCGAAGTTGAAATAAACATTCCAACTAATGGAGCAACGATAAATAATAAAACCAAGCCTCCAAGAAAGGCAAAGACAAGATTTATTGGTTGGATTTTATTCATTGCAACTAAAAAAAACCAAATTATTAATTTGCGAATTAATCAGGATTGTACATTAAATTTTTAATTAAAGCACCAAATAACAAAAAACAAATAACAAATAAATTCCAAATTTCACAATGATCAAAACTTGTCCGTACGAAGCGAAGCAAGTCCGTATGGATGGATGTTCAAAACAGTTTTGAATATTGAGATTTCAGTGATTGAGATTTATTTGTATTTTGGTGCTTGAAATTTGTTATTTTTAAAAAATTATAAATGCTTAGTTTATTGACAGACTATATAATATCATAATCCCAATTTCTTCCTTATCTTCTTCGGAATGGTATTTTTATTAACTACTATGTTCATAGTTTTGTATTTAACAAAGGGTTCAGAAGCATAAAAATACCCATCATAAATATGGTCTTCTGTGCCCCATGAATTTTTTACCTTATAAAATTTATTACCATTCTGGTCATTTGCAATTCCAACGATCAACATTCCGTGGTCATCGGTTGTTAAATAATTATCAAAGGCTTCCTGACGCATTTCCTGTGTTATTTCCTTTTCCTTTACAGGTTTTTCAAAACTGTAAAGAGCTTTCTTTTTTTCTTTATCTGTTAATTTTTCCCATTTTTCTTTTTCTGTTCCGGTTAAATCTATTACTTCTTCATCCGGGACAATGGCAACACCATTTTTCCATGAAAATCCTTTCTCGCTGATATCAGCTCCCCAGGCCACTGTATAGCCGTCTTCTATTATATAATCAATAACTTCAATCAACTCATCAAGAGGTAAATTGTAAGTTTCGCTGTACATCCAGTTATCAGGGATTTCCATAATAAATGATTCGTAAAACGGATGATGAGTGTATGAAGTTAACTCAACATAGTCATCAGGATTGATTTCAAGCATTTCTGTAAAACTCTCAGGTGTATATTCAACGCCTTCGTAAACAAAAGTTTCGGGATAATCACCCAGATAAGCATCTAATACCCCTTCAAATCCCTTATGCCAGACAGGTGTCAGCTTTTTATTTCTGTTTTTAACAATAGCATCCGCATAAGCTTTTAAAACATTGTCCATCTCGCCGTGAATATGGTTTTCTTCTCCGATTACTTTTCCGTCATATACTTCTTCAGGAACAATTCCGTAATTTTTAATTACATATAATACATCGCTGTAACCTCCTCCGCCCGACATATTCATTTTCCCGTGAAAACGAACATATTTTTTTGCCTTATCTGAATAAGTATTTCTAACAACAAACATTTCTGAAAGGTCAAAAGTATCTTTTCCCATTCTTAATAATTCTGCTTCAACCAGTCCCAGGCTTGAAAAACTCCAGCAAGTGCCTGAACGGTACTGGTTTTTTACAGATGTTGAAGGATTTTCTTTTACAATGGTAAAAATATAAGCTTCTTCTTTTTGTTCTTCTTCTTCTTTGTCTTGTGCACTAACATTAACAGCAAGAAACATTAATGCAGTTAACAACATTGATAAAATTTTAAAATAAAATTTCATAAGAATTAATTTTTTAGGTTAAGAATATTTTAATAATTCGCAAATATATAAAAATCAATAAATAAATCAAAAATCGTTGTTCGTTAATCCTTATTCTGAAATCAAAAAAACACATACTTTATGGATGAACACTATTTAGTGCCTGTCCATAAAGTCAAACAATTTTTGAATTAATCCCGAAAACTTTCGGGATGTCATTTGTGATTTTTAATATTTGTTAAAACTTTCGGACTTTATAGACGGACACTATTCAGGGGCTTTGGCAAATTCTTTTAGTTCATCAGGGATTTTATTGAAAGTATTTGTGTATGATGGAACTAATGAGGGTTGTCCGTTTTTCTCCATGATTTTTATTCCTTTATTTTTTGATAACAGGAATTTTGTAAAAGATAAAGCTGCTTTTTTATTTGGCGCGTTATTTAAAATTGTAACTCCGTAAACCATTGGTTCGCCTTTCTGGGTAATAAATTCACCGGGCTTTTTTCCGTTTATGTCAATACTTACAGATGAATAGAAATCTTTTAGCTCAGGATCTTTCAGATTGATAGAATCGGGAAGTAAAATATATTCAAGCCCGTGCTGTTCCGCAACTGAGCGGTAAATAAAAATATAATCAATTGTATTTATTTCAAGTAAAGCCAACAGGTCAACTTCTTTCGGACGGATAAAACGATTATCCTTATTTAATAATTCTTCAACAATATACGGTTTGTCATATTTTTTTGCAG